>CAJYRU010000402.1 GCA_913777295.1 uncultured Sphingomonas sp.
CCGCCGGATACGATCGCGATGGGGTCGACGAGCGTCATCACCAGCGGGATGCCGCAGGCGCGGATTGCGGATGCTTGCGCGCATGGGGGCAAGATCGTCGCGGGCTGTCCTACCGTTATTGTCGGCGACGCCTCGGGTGGAGGCGGCGGTGGCGGGGGCGGGGCTGGACGCACCGCCAGCGCCGACATGAGCGAATATCACGGCTTCGCTTCGATCGCCGTGGCCGAAGCGACGAAGATGACGAAAAACCTGATCGCCGCGGCCAGGCATGGCACGCCCTTCTGCGAAATATGCTATCAGTCGGCCAAGGCGCACGGTGCGAGCGAGGCGGACGCGCAGGCGATCGGGCGCGCCAATGGCTGAGGCAGCCCGCCCTGCGCTTTATGCCCTGCTCGACATGGCGCGGGTGCCGCAGCTTTACTGGTCGCTTGCCGAACTCGAGCGGCAAGGCGCGGCACGCTGTCTGTTCGAAGGGCCCATCGCCGAGTCCGTGCGCCGCGCCGCGCCGTTCATCGTCGCCGTAGATCGCGCGCCGGAGGTCATGGCGCGCTGGGCGGGGGGCGGGGCGGGACAGAGCTGGGGCGTCCTGATGGAGGCGCCGCTGCCGCTCACTGCTGCGCGTCGGCACGTACGGCGGTTCCTTCAGGTGCGGCTGCCCGACGGATCGGGACCGGTGATGATGCGCCTGTGGGACCCGCGCGTCCTCGGGCCGGTGCTCGCGCACAGCAATTCGGAGCAGATGGCGCAGCTGCTTCCCGCCGGCATCGCCTTTTTCGTGGAACGCGATGAAACCAGTTTCACACGCTATGCAGCAGTCGGATGCAGCGTGATGACGACCATCGTCGGCTGGCCGTCTCGGGCGCAGGCCGCGTGACCGACCCGTCGCGATATGAGGCGATCGCCGCGCAATTGACCGGTGGCTTTGCGCCGCATCAGCCGCAATCGCGGCCGGTCGATGTCGTCCAGTGCTGTGCCGAGACGCAGCAGATGAGCTTCGTGCCGTGCGATGTCGACCGCTTGCGGATCACGGTGATCAAGTCCGAACCGAGCGCGATCTACACCTGGATCTCAACGTTCTGGCGGAGTGCGCCGCCGGCCGCTGCCGACGAGCCGATCTGGGCCGAACTGGCGCCGTTGTCGGGTGCCGGCACCGGGCCTGTCCTTGCCGGCGTACTGGGCCGGAACGAAGCCGGGTTCGAGATCACCGCCCCCACCGACCCTGCCAAACGCTGGTGGCCCGGCGGTGCAAAGGCTCCGGTCAAGGTGCGCGTCCAACCGACCGTCGCCGCCGGTCCGTGCGGGATGCATGGCCAGTCGCTGGCGCTGACACCGCAACCCGGTGTGAAGCCCGGGCCGAGCCGGCGTGCGCTGACGGCGCCCGCCGAGTTCGAAGTTTGGGCGGAACCCATGCTGGGCGAGGATTCGGTACGCGTTACCTCGCCCTTCGCCTTCTTCGCGCTTCTCTATAGCGAGGCGCCAATCCACCGTCGCTACGCCATTGACGCCAAAACCTGCGGCAACAGATACACCTGCGACTCGGTTACCGACCTTGGCTGCACCCTTGACGTCTATCCCGAGGCGTTGGTGACATTCGAGCTGACCATGCCGCCATGGTGGGATCAGGAAGCCGGTCGCGGGGGAGACGTGACACGCCAGAAGCGCGCCGACGGTGCCGTCGTCAGCAGTCGCTCCAGCACCAGCAGCCATTCGACGTCGAACCCGCTGATGGGAACCGAGCGCGGCGGCAGCAGCACGAGCAGCGCACTGTCCGCCACCCGACCTGATGGAAGCAGCAGCAGGGTGGCTGCCAGCAAGCGCGAGACGAGCTGGACCGGTACGCAGCGCGGCGAATGCTTCGCGGCGACCGGGACCACGACCGGGTCAGATGTCCGCGACCCGGGCTTTGAAATCGAGCGCAAGCCCGCGACGCCCATATGGCACGGCTTCGCTATCGCGATCGCTTATAACGACGTTGAAATCGGCGGTGGGGGAAAGGACTGGGCGCCGTGGATCAAGGCGATGAAGAGTCTGCGGACCTTCCTCGGCGGGATCGATCGTCTGCGCGCGCTCCTTTCGCAGGTTCAGGTCGGGTGGCAAGTGACCGGCACGGTCAAGGCGATGGAGGGAAGCGTCAAGCTGTCCTACGGCGTGCTGGGACGCGCCGGACAACTGCGCGTAGGGCGGCATTTCCGCGCGGACCTGACGTTGTTGCTGATCGAGGCGGGCGCCGAACTCAGCTTCGGATTGCGGGCCGGTTTCGGCGACCGGATCAAGATGGACAGCGACGATTGGAGTGTCCTCGCCGATGTGCGCCTGATCTTGGAGCTCAAGGGGGCCATCAATATGGCTGGTGCGTACGAGCAGGTCTCGGGGGCGCCAGTCGTTGGCCGGACAGTGACCGTTACGGGGTCTGTCGACCTGACCGGCAAGGTTGTCGTCGCGTTCGGACGGGTAATCTCGGCGGAAGGTTCATGCACTGGCGGGGTCGAGGTCGCAGGAGAATGGGCTGCGTCAGTCGAGGACAAACCCAAACTGGAACTCGAGGGCAAGGTGAAGAAGGTCGAGACACGGCTGAAGGTCACAAGCTGCGGGATGAAGGTCTTTTCGGCCGAGCGCGAACTGATCGAGGAAGCCGCACTGTTCGATAAATGGGACTTTTACGCACCCGCCCAACCGAAGGCTGGCTGAGTGCGGACGCCGTTCCTCATCGCGCGCGCGCGTGACGTCGCCGTGGAGGTCGCGATCGACGGTATTCCGCTTAACCGCTTGAATGGCGGCGAGCTGAGCGAGGAAGGCGAGTTTGCCGGCCGCTGGATCGACGGGACACACGCCTTTCTGGAGGTCGTGGTGCTCGGACCAGGGCGGCAACGCGACGGACCCGGGATCGTCGGTACCGATGGCAGGTCGCTCACGCCGCCGCTGATAAATGCGAGTGTTCGGGCCGAAATCTTACTGATCGACCCGCGCGTGACCGGCGTACCCACGGGGCCGTCCGCTGGGCGGATCGACTGGCGGGCTGACGCTACGTCCCGGCCGCCGGTTTTTCCCGTCCGGTTGCGCGCGCCCATCACCGTCCCGCCCGGTCTGGCATCGCCGCGCTGGACCGTCAGTCGCCTGCCGGGCGACCTACAGTCGTTGCGCGAACCGCTGCTCGCCTGGCTTCGGCGGCTTCAACGCGCGATCGGCGAGGGGGATGCTGCGTTCCTGGTGGACGCGGCGCGGCCTGGGCTGCTCGATCTCGCCGATTCGATCGGTGTCGATCGCGAGGACCAGATTGCGCAGTTCCGGCGGCTGTTCGCTGCAAATAGCCCGGTGCGCGATCTCGAGCCGATAGACGCGGCAACGACCGAGCTACGGTCGGTGGCGGGCGGGCGACTGATCGCCTGTTACCGGCGTGACGGACGGCCGATAATCGTGACCGCCGCCAGGGCCGATCCACCCTTCGCCTATGAGGTACGGGTCGGGATGATCGATGACCGTTGGTGCCTGTTCTGAAATGCTGACGATTACGGACGCGCAGATCGAGGCGTTGCAGCGCAGCCGGATCACTGCCTTTGCTCCAGAGCTGGAGACGCAACTGCGCGCAGTCATGCCGGACATTGCGGATACGCGGCTGCAAACGGGGGTAGCGACAGCTTTGAAGGTGGCGCACGAAAACCGGGTCAGCGACGCGCGCGACCTCGCCGTTCTCGCGTTGATCGTGGTTACGCACGGACACGACTTCTTGGACCGTCCCGAACAGGAATGGGCTAAAGCGATCTTGCGGCAGGCACCGACTGGACGGGACACCCGGATCTTTCAGATCCATGCAAGGCTGGTCGCTCGTTGACCAACTGCGCCGTCCGACACCGTTCGTCGACCTTCTTGGGCTTGGCGTAGTCGAGAATGGGATGCTGCATCACTCAGGTTCTCGTTCGCATCCTGCCCGCCGATCAAGGGGGCACGTTCGACCAGTTCCGGTTGAACGTGACGTCCTCCCTGATTTTTGATCCATGTTGAGTAAAAGTTTTCCAGCCCTTTGAAGCCCACGGGCAAGAAACTGGGACTTGATGAAGTCGAGATACACGGAAGAGCAGATTGCGTTTGCGCCGAAGCAGGCGGAGACGGGCACGCCGGTGGCCGAGGTCATCCGCCGGATGGGCGTGTCGGAGCAGACGTTTTACCGCTGGAAAAAGGTGTACGGCGGGCAAACCGACCGACAACGCCTTCGTCGAGAGCTTCAACGGCCGGCTTCGCGACGAGTGCCTGAGCAGCCACTGGTTCCTGTCGCTGGCGGACGCTCGTGCCAAGATCGAGGCATGGCGCCGGGACTATAACGGGAGCCGTCTTCACACGGCGCTCGGCTGGCTGAAGCCAGCCGAATATGCTGCATCCGCCGGGGTCCACCCCGGCGGATGCAGGCCGGGAACTCGCATCATGCCCGGATCAGAAACTGGGGGACCGTCACCGGCGCGACGATCGCCAGATCACGTTGTTCGACAGCGTGGGCTTCGCGATCGAGGATTTCTCGGCTCTTGCCTATGTGCATGACCGGATCCTCGGCACCGATTTCAAGACGCCGCTCGATCTGATCGCCGACCCTGACGACCCCCGCGACCTCTTCGGCATGTTGCTGCGCGCCAAACGACCGCCGGCCACCATGACCGAAACCGCATCGGCGACGTAACTGCATCGCCATGCGCGCGGTAACGCCGCGATCCCCGTTACCCCTCCCTGCTGTTGCCCTGGTGTCAGGGGCGAGAAGATCGCTCCTGATGCATCGCGCTCTAACCAGGCACCGCCGCCCGCAAGTGGACAGGCACCGACTTGTAGGAGGGCGTGCCGCTTTCGAGGTCGTGGTCGTCCAGGGCGATCAGGTGATTGGCCTCGGGATAATAGGCAGCGACCGATCCGCGGGCGATGGCGTGCGCGATCGCCACCTGCCGCTCCAATATGCGGCCAGTAGCGGTCACCACGTCGATCAGGTCGCCATGTCGCAGGCCTGCGTCGGCAAGGTCGTCCGGATTGACGAACACCACATCCCGCCGTCCGGTGATGCCGCGGTAACGATCATTATCGCCATAGATGGTCGTGTTATACTGGTCGTGGCTCCGGATGGTCGTCAGGACCATGGGCGCATCGGCATTGCCGCCCGCACCGTCGGCGTCGGCGTGGACAATGAAGTGCGCCTTTCCGTCCGACGTATTCCAGACGCGGTTTGATGGACCCACGGTCAGCCGGAAGCCATGTTTCCGGCGAACGCGCGCATTGAAGTCGCCGAAGTCCGGAAAAACCTCTGCGATCTTCTCGCGGATGCGGTCATAGTCGGCGACCATTGCGTCCCAGGGGATCGCCGTGTCGCGCAACGTCGCCTTGGCAAGTCCCGCCACGATCGCTGGCTCGGAAAGCAGCCGGTCGACCACGGGTTTGATCCGCCCGCGCGAGGCGTGCACCATCGACATCGAGTCCTCGACGGTCACGAACTGGGGGCCATTTTCCTGCATATCCTGCTCGGTACGCCCCAGGCAGGGGAACACCAGCGTCTCACGCGCCTGGAGCAGGCAGGTGCGATTGAACTTGGTCACGAAGGTGACCGACAGGTCCATCGCCCGGAACGCTGCGAAACGCGCCTCGGGGTCGGGCATTGCCACGGCAAGATTGCCGCCGAGCGACAATATCGCGCGCGATCAGCCCTCCCGCATGGCCTTGAGCGCTTCGACGGCATTGTGGCCGGGCCGGCGGGGACTCGTGATGCCGAACGCGTGTCGAGCCGTTGCAGGGACGCCTCGGTCGGAAGCTCGGTAATCCCTACCGTTCGGTCGCCCTGCACGTTGCTATGCCCCGCAATGGGCAGATGCCCGCCCCCGGACGGCCGAAATTACCCCGCAGCAGCAGCAAGTTCGCGATCTGCTGCACATTGCGCGTGCTATGCCGGTGTTGCGTTGTGCCCATGCCGTAGCAAATGATCACGCGCTCTGCCCGGGCACAGGTGTCGGCCATGCTCTCGATCTCGGCGCGAGGCAGGCCGGAGCGGCGCTCGATCTCGTTCCAGTCCGTCGCGGCGTTATTGGCCGCAAGCGCGTCGAAACCGGTGGTATGTTCCGCGATGAAGGCGCGGTCGAGCACACCCGGCCCACCCGATGACAGATCGGCGGCGTCCATCGCGAACAGAGGCTTCATCACGCCCTTCAGCATTGCCATGTCGCCGCCGACCCGGACCTGATGATAGGCGGAAGCGAGCGGAACACCCCCCGGTCGGATCATGTCACCGACATGCTGCGGCGATTGGAGCCGTTCGAGACCGCGCTCCTTTATCGGATTGGCGACGACGATCGCCGCTGCACGTTTCGCCGCGTCGCGCAGCGACGACAACATGCGCGGATGGTTGGCGCCGGGATCGTGCCCGATGCAGAAGATTGCGTCAGCATGGTCAAAATCCTCGAGCGTCACGGTTCCCTTGCCGATGCCGATCGATTGCGGCAGCCTGGTGCTGGTCGCCTCGTGGCACATGTTCGAACAATCGGGAAAATTGTTGGTCCCGAAGAAGCGAACGTATAGCGGCCACAGGAATGCCGCTTCGTTCGAAGTTCGCCCGAAGGCATCGAATTCCGCTTGATCGGGATGGTCGAGCCGACGGAGCGCCTCGCCCGCCAGACGAAACCCTTCGTCATAGCCGATCACTTCATAGTGATCGGTCACAGGATTGTAGCGCAGCGGATCGGTCAGCCGGCCCGCCCCCTCCAGATCGTGATCGCTCCACGTCCAAAGCTCGTTGGCGGAATGGCGGGCGAATAAATCCGCGTCGACCCGTTTGGCAGTCGCTTCCCACGTGACGGCCTTGGCGCCCTTTTCGCAAAACTCGAAGGAGGAACCGTTGCGCGGATCGGGCCAGGCGCATCCGGGGCAGTCAAACCCATCCGGCTGATTGACCGACAGCAGCGTGCGGGCATCGGCCATCTGGTCACGGACCGCCAGAGCGACAGCTTTCAAGGCGTCCCCACCCCGCTGGACCGGAATAATGCTTCACGCCATTGATGCGTCGGTCGGCCACATTTCGTCCTTCATGGCTCGAAAAGCTGTTTCGCGCATTGCCGTGATAGATTTCGAAGTAGACGACAAGCCAACGTGCCGAAAATTTCAGGAATAGATCGATAGTTTTCTATTGATCCAGCCTGGTTTAAAATGTTTCTATGATGCAGGATCTTTGGAATATTTGATGAAAGCCAGAAGATGATGGTTGCGGCGAGGGCGACGTCGAAGAAAGGGCAGCGATGCAGCGGTCGTAGCGGGTGGGGACGCCGCGCCATTCTTTCAGGCGGCAGAACATCATTCGATGGGGCCGCGGCATCGGTAGCGACGCTTGTCGTATTTGAGGGGTTCCGGGCGGGATTTACGGTCGGGGATAGAAGGATATATGCCCTTGGCCGATAGTGCGTCCCCGAACCAGTCGGCATCGCAGCCGGCGGTCACCGAGCAGCCATTGCGCTTTCGGCAGATCGTCGAGCAGTGCTGCTGCGCCTTGCCCTCTGCCCTGGCGCGGGAGAGGCCGGCGTGTCTCCGATAGATCGACAGGGCACGCCCGAAGACCGCCGCAGCCGACAGGACATCTAAGCATCGCAACCGGATGGCCGATGCTTCCGTCGCCTGAAGCATGTCAGCCGCTTCGCTGTTGCAGTGGCCCAGGGCGTGCCCTGGGCCACTGCGGCATAGATTTGACCTTCTGGCGCCAAACTCGAGGACCGCCGCCTGGCAGCGCTCACGAGACTGCGTGTACCGTGCGCCTATAGTCCGTTGGTCAACGCCGGAACGACCTCGAACAGATCCCCGACCAGCCCGATGTCCGCGACCTGGAAGATCGGCGCGTCTTCGTCCTTGTTGATCGCAACGATCGTCTTGGAGTCCTTCATACCGGCCAGATGCTGGATCGCGCCGGAAATGCCGATCGCGATATAAAGGTCCGGTGCGACGATCTTGCCCGTCTGGCCGACCTGATAGTCGTTGGGAACATAGCCCGCGTCCACCGCCGCGCGCGATGCGCCGACTGCGGCGCCAAGCCTGTCGGCGAGAGGCTCGATCAGCGTTGCAAAGTTGCCGCTGCTCTGCAACGCCCGCCCGCCCGACACGATGATCGTAGCGCTGGTCAATTCGGGGCGTGCGCTGGTGGCTATTTCGGCCGAGACGAAACGCGACAGGCCAGTATCGCCCGGACCTTCGACGCGTTCGATGATCGCGTTACCGCCTTCCGCGGCAGCCTTTTCGAATGCAGTGCCGCGCACCGTCAGCACTTTCTTCGCATCGTTCGATTGCACCGTTGCGATGGCGTTGCCGGCGTAGATCGGACGAACGAAGGTGTCGCTGCCCTCAATGTCCAGCACATCGCTGACCTGCATCACGTCGAGCAGTGCGGCGACGCGGGGCGCGATATTCTTGCCGTTGGTAGTGGCCGGTGCGACGAATGCGTCATGCTCCGCCATCAGCGACGCAATCAGCGGCGCGACATTTTCGGGCAGCGCGTGACCATAAGCGGGATCGTCCGCCAGCATTACCTTCGCGACTCCGGCGATCCGCGCTGCCGCCTCCGCGGCTGACTGCGCACCGGCACCTACGACCAGCGCGACCACGTCGCCCAGCCGGCCGGCCGCCGTTACTGCGGCCAGCGTCGCGTCCTTAACCGACGCAGTGTCGTGTTCCACCCAGACCAGAACGCTCATGCCACCGCTCCCAATGCCTTCAGTTTTTCGACCAATTCGCCGACATCGGCGACCTTGATCCCCGCCTGCCGCCGAGCCGGTTCGTCGACCCGGATCAGGGCCAGGCGGGGAGTGACGTCCACGCCGTAATCGGCGGGCGTCTTCTGCTCCAGCGGCTTCGACTTTGCCTTCATGATGTTCGGCAGCGAGGCATAGCGCGGTTCGTTCAGTCGCAGGTCGGCGGTGACGATCGCGGGCAGCGTCAGATGGACCGTTTCCAGACCCCCATCAACCTCCCGTACCACGTCCACGCCATCGGCCGTCACGTCGATCCGGCTGGCAAAAGTGCCTTGGCCCCAGCCGAGCAGTGCTGCCAGCATCTGGCCGGTCTGGCCGTTATCGTCGTCGATCGCCTGCTTGCCCAGAAGGATGAGGCCGGGGGCTTCGGCTTCGGCAACCTTTGTCAGGAGTTTGGCTACCCCCAGCGGTTCGACCTTGTCGGCGTTGACGATCAGGATGGCGCGGTCGGCTCCCATTGCCAGCGCGGTGCGCAACGTTTCCTGCGCCTTGGCCTCCCCGATCGACACGACCACGACTTCGGTCGCGACGCCTTTTTCCTTCAACCGGACGGCTTCCTCGACTGCGATCTCGTCGAACGGGTTCATGCTCATCTTGACGTTGGCCAGGTCGATCCCCGTCCCGTCGGCCTTCACCCTTGGCTTCACGTTATAGTCCAGCACTCGTTTGACCGGCACCAAAATCCGCATGGCAACCTCCCGTTTGAATGGTCGGACCATTATGGCGCGTGGTGGCGTTCGTCAAGCGGCGGTGCCATGAAGGCGGGCGGGACGGACGATACGCGACAAGGGTGACGAGGATGGCGACAGCGGCGGACACGGCGGGCAGGGGCGCGAGCAAGCGGCGGCGCGCCTTCGAAGTCATTTGCGAGCGCATTCGCGGTCAGCTGGCGTCGGGGGCGCTCAAGGTCGGCGACAAGCTGCCCGCCGAACGCGAACTGGCCGCCGAGTATCAGGTCAGCCGGTCCGCCCTGCGCGAGGCGCTGCGCAGCCTCGAGGTGGCGGGTATCATCCGCAACGTCAAAGGGGTGAAGGGTGGGGCCTTCATCCAGGCCGCCGATCCGGAGCGTATCCAGCAGGCGATGCAGGACTATGTCCATCTCGGTGATGTCAGCCTGCACGAACTTACCGAGGCACGGCTGGCGTTGCAGGACATCATCGTTCGACTGGCGTGCGAACGGGGAAGCGAGCGGGACTTTGCCGAATTGGAGGAGATTGCCGTCCGCACGCGGGAAAACAGCGGCGTGGAGACGCGCTATCACTGTGCTGTCGCCTATTATGGCGTTCTGGCGCGGGCGACGCGCAACCGGATCTTCGGACTCTTCGTCGATTCCCTATCGGCGATCCTGCACCAGTTCGTGCGCGGACCGGGGTACGAGGTCCTCCAGTCCGAGTTGATCGATTCCCGGTTCGCGCTGGTCGGGCATCTGCGTGCGCGCGACGCCGACGCCGCTGCCGCCGAAATGCGACGCCATCTCGAACTGGTCCATGGCCATGTCCACAAGAACGTTGCCGCCGCTGCCGCTCGCGAAGAGGGGGAGGGGTAAGGCCGCGCCGACGATTTGATCCCACGCCAAACCGATGATAAAGGTCTGACCATTATTATCGGAGCGTGGCATGGCGGGTGTAGGACGAACGGGTGGCGACGCACTGAGCGGGGTACGGGTGCTGGATTTCACCAGCGTGATGGCGGGTCCCTATGCCACCCGCCTGCTCGCCGACCTGGGGGCGGAGGTCGTCAAGATCGAGTCGCTGGAAGGCGACCAGGTTCGCGCCCGGCCGCCGCTCCGGAACGCGCGCAGCAGTTATTTCGCCAGCCTAAATGCGGGTAAACAGAGCTTCGCCTGCAACCTCAAGTCCGCCGAAATCCGCGGCCATATCCACAGCCTGGTCGAGCGGTTCGACGTGGTGGTAGAGAATTTCCGGCCGGGCGTGATGCAGCGGCTGGGGCTGGATTATGCTGCACTGTCCGCGGCCAATCCGCACCTGATCTACTGCTCGATTTCCGGTTACGGGCAGGCCGGGCCGAAGTCGCATCATCCGGCCTACGCGCCGGTCGTCCACGCCGCCAGCGGGTTTGATCTGGTGAACCTGCAATATCAG
>CAJYRU010000403.1 GCA_913777295.1 uncultured Sphingomonas sp.
TGAAGAGCCTGCTGATCTGGGTCGGCGTGCTGCTCGCGCTTGCCGTGATGGTGACGCTGTTCGACGGTCGCACCGGCACCGCGCAGGGCAACACGATCGCCTATTCCACCTTCCTCGACAAGGTCGACGAGGGCACGGTGAAGAGCGTGAACGTCAGCCGTGACATGATCTCCGGCACCTTCTCCAGCGGCGACAAGTTCCGCACCTATCCGGTTCAGGACTCCGGGCTGATCGACCGGCTGCGCAAGTCGGGCGTCGAGGTGGCGGGCAAGCCTGAGGACGGCCCGTCGATCTGGATGGTGCTGTTGTACCAGTCGCTGCCGTTCCTTCTGTTCCTGGGCATCGCCTTTTTCGTCCTTCGCCAGATGCAGAAGGGCGGGGGCGCGGGCGGCGCGATGGGCTTCGGCAAAAGTCGTGCGCGGATGCTGACCCAGAAGGAAGGCAAGGTGACGTTCGATGACGTCGCGGGCATCGACGAGGCACGTGCCGAACTTACCGAGATTGTCGACTTCCTGAAGGATCCGACGAAGTTCGCGCGGCTCGGCGGCAAGATCCCGAAGGGGGCGCTGTTGGTCGGTTCGCCGGGCACCGGCAAGACCCTGCTGGCACGTGCTATCGCTGGCGAGGCGGGTGTGCCGTTCTTCACCATTTCGGGGTCCGACTTCGTCGAGATGTTCGTCGGCGTCGGCGCAAGCCGTGTCCGCGACATGTTCGAACAGGCCAAGAAGAGTGCGCCGTGCATCGTCTTCATCGACGAGATCGACGCGGTCGGTCGTCATCGTGGCGCTGGGCTGGGCAACGGCAATGACGAGCGCGAGCAGACGCTGAACCAGCTGCTGGTCGAGATGGACGGCTTCGAGGCGAACGAAGGGATTATCATCGTCGCCGCAACTAACCGTCCCGACGTACTTGATCCGGCGCTGCTACGCCCGGGCCGCTTCGATCGACAGGTCGTGGTGCCGCGTCCGGACATCGATGGTCGCGTCAAGATTCTCGAAGTGCACATGAAGAAGGTGCCGTTGGCGCCCGACGTCGATGCGCGCACGATCGCGCGCGGCACCCCGGGCTTCTCGGGTGCCGATCTTGCCAACCTCGTCAACGAGGCGGCGCTGATGGCGGCGCGCAAGGGCAAGCGGCTGGTCGCGAACGCCGAGTTCGAAGAGGCCAAGGACAAGGTCATGATGGGCGCCGAGCGTCGCAGCATGGTCATGACCGAGGACGAAAAGCGCATGACCGCCTATCACGAGGCGGGCCACGCGATCGTCGCGCTGCACGAGCCGGCGTCAGACCCGATCCACAAGGCAACGATCATCCCGCGTGGTCGTGCGCTGGGCATGGTGATGCGCCTGCCGGAGCGTGACAGCTACAGCTACCACCGCGACAAGATGTATGCGAACCTCGCGGTCGCGATGGGCGGGCGTGTCGCGGAGGAAGTGATCTTCGGTTACGACAAGGTGTCGAGCGGCGCGAGCGGCGACATCCAATATGCTACCGGTCTGGCGCGCGACATGGTCACCAAGTGGGGCATGTCGGACAAGGTCGGTCCGGTCGAATATGCGCAGCCGGAGGGCGAGAGCTTCCTGGGCTATTCGTCGAGCCAGCCGGTCCGCATGTCGAACGCGACCGCGCAGCTGATCGACGACGAGATCAAGTCGATCGTCGAAGGCGGTCTGCACCGCGCGAAGCATGTGCTGACGGAGCATCTCGACCAGCTTCACTCGCTGGCTGGTGCGCTGCTGGAGTATGAGACGCTGAGCGGCGATGAGATCAAGCGGCTGATCGCGGGCGAGGAGCTCGATCGTCATGATCAGGGGCCGAAGGCGCCATCGGTGCCGGCGGTGGGAACGTCGATCCCCAAGACCAAGCGCCCGTCCGGCCCGTTCGGCAGTCCGTCGCCGGCCGGCGTTTGAAGAAACATCACCGATACGCGAAAGGGCGGCCCTCGGGTCGCCCTTTCTGTTTTGGCTGACGTTGAATGAATAGTGGTGACGGCTCGCTCAGCCGGCCTTCGCGGCCTGTACGATCGCCGCCCACCCGGCCTCGTCGATCACTGTAATACCCAGTTCCGCCGCTTTGGTCGCCTTCGATCCCGCTCCTGGGCCGGCTACCAGCAAGTCGGTCTTCTTGGACACCGATCCCGCGACATGCGCGCCGAGCGCTTCCGCCTGCGCCTTCGCCTCGTCGCGGCTCAATGTCTCCAGCTTGCCGGTGAAAACGACCGTCTTGCCGGATACTTCGGAAGCGCGCGTCTCAACGACGAAGGGCGGAGGTGCCACCTTCTCCCTCAGGAGGAGGTCGTCCCACACGCGGCGGTTCTGGGGTTCGTGGAAGAAGTCCGCCAGCGCGTGGCCCACCGCCGGGCCGACGCTTTCGACACCGATGGTGGCGGCCATTTCCTTGTCGAGGCGGGCGCGATGCTTCGCCTCGCTCTCCCCGATCGCCGGGCCGGATGCATCGCGCAATGCGATCAACCGCTCCGCCAAGGCCGCAATCGCGTCGAGGGTGACGTAGCGCTTCAGCAGTTCGCG
>CAJYRU010000404.1 GCA_913777295.1 uncultured Sphingomonas sp.
CGAAGACCGGCCGCGACGGCATCCATGGCGCGACCATGGCCTCGGCCGATTTCGGCGAGGATGCCGAGGAAAAGCGCCCGACCGTGCAGGTCGGCGACCCCTTCACCGAAAAGCTGCTGATCGAGGCGTGCCTCGAACTGATGGCCTCCGACGCGATCGTCGCGATCCAAGACATGGGTGCGGCCGGCCTCACCTCCTCCTCGGTCGAAATGGCGTCGAAGGGTGGCGTGGGCATCGAACTGGTCATGGACGACGTGCCGCAGCGCGAGCGCGGCATGACGCCCTATGAGATGATGCTGTCGGAAAGCCAGGAGCGGATGCTCATGGTGCTGAAGCCCGGCCGGGAGGACTTCGCCAAGGCGATCTTCGACAAATGGGAACTCGACTTCGCGGTCATCGGCCATGTCACCGACACCGGCCGCATGGTGCTGAAGTGGCAGGGCGATGTCGTCGCCGACATTCCGCTCGCGCCGCTCGCCGACGAAGCGCCGCTGTACGACCGGCCGCATGTCCCGACGCCGAAGCCCGTCGAACTGGCGAACGTGCCGACCTGTGCCGATCCGGCAGCCGACCTGCTCAAGCTGATGGGGTCGCCCGACATCGCCTCGCGCCGCTGGATCTGGGAACAGTATGACCACATGGTCGGCGCCGACACGGTGCAGCGCCCCGGCGGCGATGCGGCGGTCGTGCGCGTCCATGGCACGCAGAAGGCGCTGGCGATGACCACCGACTGCACCCCGCGCTATTGCTTCGCCGATCCGGTCGAGGGCGGGAAACAGGCGATCGCCGAGGCCTATCGCAACCTGACCGCGGTCGGCGCGACGCCGCTGGCGGTGACCAACTGCCTGAACTTCGCCAACCCGCAGCGCCCCGAGATCATGGGCCAGATCGTCGGCTGCCTCGACGGGATGAGCGAGGCGTGCCGCGCTTTGGACTTCCCGATCGTGTCGGGCAACGTGTCGCTCTACAATGAATCGAAGGCCACCGGCGGCGGCTCGGCGATCCTGCCGACCCCGGCGATCGGCGGCGTCGGCCTGCTGGCCGATTGGCAGAAGTCGGCGACGATCGCGTTCAAGCAGACCGGCGACATCATCCTGCGCGTCGGCGACCGCACCGGCTCGCTCGGCCAGTCGCTGTGGCTGCGCGAAGTGCATGGCCGCGAGGAAGGCCCGCCGCCGCCGGTCGACCTCGACGCCGAACGCAGCACCGGCGGCTATATCCGCCAGGCGATCCTGTCGGGCAAGATCACCGCGTGCCATGACGTCAGCGACGGCGGCGTCGCGGTGACCGTCGCCGAAATGGCGCTGGCCGGCAATGTCGGCGCGATCCTCGACCGCAAGCTGCCGTTCGACGACATCGCCCGGTCGCTGTTCGCCGAGGACCAAGGCGTCTATATCGTCACCGTCCATGACCATGCCCTGCTCGAATTCCTGCAGGGCGCGGAAAAGGCCGGGGTCGATGCCGAACCGATCGGCCGTACCATCGGCAGCCGCATCATCTTCGAACTGAATGACGGCGACTTCGCGGTATCGCTGGCCGACCTGCGCACCGCGCACGAAGGCTTCTTCCCCGCGCTGATGAACGCCGACGCGGCACTCGCCTGAACCCCTTTCCCCTGCCTGCGCGATCGGGCAGGGGGCTGCCATGACCAGCCCCCGCACCGCCACCGACCGCATCGTCACGCTGGACGTGGTGCGCGGGGTCGCGGTGATGGGGATCCTGTTCGTCAACATCCTCAGCTTCGCGCTGCCCGATGTCGCCCGGCTCAGCCCCTATGCGTGGGGCATGACCGGGCCTGCCGACCTCTGCGCCTATTTCGCGACGATGATCGCGTTCGAGGGCAAGATGCGCGGGCTGTTCTCGTTCCTGTTCGGCGCATCGCTGCTGCTGGTCGTCGACCGGGCGGAGGCGGCGGGTGCCGACCCCGTGGCGATCCATTATCGCCGCATGGCGTGGCTGTTCGTGCTGGGGCTGGCCCATGCCACGCTGCTGTGGTCGGGCGACATCCTGATGCACTATGCACTGGTCGGCAGTGTCGCCTATGGCTTTCGCCACAGTTCGGTACGCCGGATGATCGCCTGCGGCATCGCGCTGGCCGCCGTCGAATGGCTGCTGCTGGGTGCGATCGCGCTGTCGTTCGTGGCGATGCAGGGCGCGGACACTCCGGCGGCGGCACAAGGGCTGCGCGAATTCGAGAACGGCTTCGGCATTCCGGCACCGGCGATACTGGCACGCGAACTCGCGCTGTTCGACGGTGGCTATGCCGGCATCCTGCACCATAATCTGTCCGAGCTGCCGACGACGCTCTACAACACCTTCTTCATCGGGTTCGAAACACTGGCCTATATGCTGTTCGGCATGGCGGCGTTGCGCAGCGGGATGCTGTCGGACGCGTGGTCCCGCGCCCGGCTATGGCGCTGGGCGGTGGTCGGCATAACGATCGGTATCATCGCCTATGCCGCGCTGTCCGCCTGGATGCTGGCACGCGGCATCGACGCCCGGTCCGTGATTATCGCCGCCTTCGCCCTTCCCCCGCCGCTGCGCGCGGCCATGATTCCCGGTTACGCCGCCCTGATCGTGCTCGCGGCGCGGCGTGGACCGGCCGTCGCCACGCGCTTCGCTGCGGTCGGCCGCATGGCGCTCAGCAACTATCTGGCGACGACGATCGTCATGTGCTTCCTCTTCTATGGCTGGGGCCTCGGCCAGTTCGGCATCTGGTCGCGCGCCACACTGTACCTGCCGGTGCTGGCAATGTGTGCCTTGATGCTGGTCTGGTCGCGCTGGTGGCTTGCCCGCTATCGTTATGGTCCGTTCGAATGGTTGTGGCGCTCGCTCGCAAGGGGGCGGTTCCAGCCAATGCGCGTCGAACCGACGTGTTCCTGACGGCTAGTTGATGCGAATGATACGCAAGACTTCTTGCGAACGACTTTCACTACCATTATACCTCGCATCGTCAGAGCGAGGGCGAATCCATGGTCGTATGCGTCTGTAATGCCATTCGGGAGCGCGATGTCC
>CAJYRU010000405.1 GCA_913777295.1 uncultured Sphingomonas sp.
CCGTGGCGCTCGCCACGTCGATGGCGCCGGCATTCACCGTGATCTGCGCATTGGTGTCGCCGCCCGTGCCGGCAGCGGTCACCGTGCCCAGCTGCGCCAGCCCGGCCGCCGTCACCTCGATCCGCGCGCCGTTCGCGCTCGCGGCCAGGTCCGCCCGGCCATAGCCGTCATCGACCCGGCCGTCCGCCGGGGTCGCGGCAAAGGGCGGCGTGCCACCGGCGACCGCGTTCAGCCCGGTGATCGCGCCGGTGCCGGCCCGCAGCGTGATTTCAGCAATGCCGTCGCTGCGCCGCCCGGTCGCGGTTGCCGACCCCAGCCGGATCGCGGTGGCGCTGTCCAGCGCCACGCCGCTGGCGCCAAGCGTACCGACGCGCATCTCGCTGGCGGTACCGGTCTTCGTCAGTGTCGCCCGACCCGTCACCGTCGCGCTTTCGAGGTACAGCGCACCGCTGCGCGCCGTCAGCGTCGCATCGCGCGTCGCCGTCAGCGCGCTGCCCGCCGCCAGATCGCGGCTGCGCAGCGTAATCGCCTCTGCGGCGATCCTTACCTCGCTGCCGGTCGTGCGGCCCAGTTGTGCCACGCCCGCCCGGCTGGTCACGTCCAGTGTCCCGCCGGCCAGCATCTGTGCGTCGCCGAAGCCCGCCGCCAGCCGTTCCTCGTCAAAACCCGCCGTCGTATCGCCGACGCCCGCCACGAAGGTGTCGGCCGCGCCGTTGCTCGCGGCGGTCGTCGCGGACAGGCTGCCCGCGATGATGGCACCGACATTGATCGCCCGTCCGGCCGCCAGTGTCACCGCGCCGGTTGCGGCGTCGATCCGACCACCCGTGATCTGGCCGGCCGCGATCCGCACGGCTTCGGCCAGTTGCGTGCCGTCCTCCAGCGTCGCGCGACCCTTCGCGGTCACATCGCCCAGCGCCGCTGCGGCCAGCGCCGCAGTGCCGCTGCCCCGCACGTCGACGCCGCGCGCCGCAGTCAGCGTCACACCGCTGCCGCCCGCTGCCACGCCGTCGGCCAGACCGGTGATCGATCCGTTCGCGGCCGCCTTCAGCGCGCCCGTCGTCGTCGCACGCCCGATCCGCATCGTGCCCGCGCTGGACAGCGTGGCATTCCCCGCATCGATCGTACCGATCACGAAGTCCGCGCCCGTACCCGACGCGCCGCTGCGCCCCGTCACGCCATCGACCGCCCGCAGCAGGATGTCACCGGTCAGCGATGCGATCGCGCCACCCCGGATCGCGGTGCTGCTGTCGATCAGCGTCGTACCCCCGCGAAAACCCAGCGCGCCGCCTGCACCGGCCGGCGTCACGCCGTCCGACCCGGCCTGAACACCGCTGGTCAGCGACCCGACATAGGCGACGCCCTGTGCGCCTGCCTTGCGCAGCCGCAGCCAACTGCCGCTCCGCCCCGTCTCCAGCCCGAGATCGCCGGTGCTGGCGCTCAGGTCGATCGCGCCGCCAAAGGCGGTTGCGGATTCGATCCGCATCGCCGACGCCGTGACGCTGATCTGCGGCGTCGCCAGCAACGGGTCGGTCGTCGCCGTCCCGGCGATCAGCGTGCCCAGCTGTGCGACATTGCCCGCACGCACGCCGATCGTCCCCGGGACGGTGCCGACGGTACGCGCGGTCAGGTTCGCCGCGCCATAGCCATCGGCCAGCACGCCGCCGCTCGCCAGCACCGCATTGTCGACATCGCCGGCCCCGGTGGCCGATGTCGTCGCCATGACCGCGCCACCCGCGTCGATCATGCCGACCGACAGGCCCGTACCCGCCGTCAGCGTCGTCGTGGAGCCGCTCCTGATCCCGCCAATGGCGATGGACCCCGCGGTCACCCTCGCGCTGCCAGCCGCATCGACCTGACCGATATTGGCCAGCGCCAGCGACCCGCCGTCCGCCGCCGCGCCCACGGTCACGTTGCCGCCGGCCTTCAACAGCGTCACGGCATTCGCCGCGCTACCGGGGGTGCCCCGCAACCCGGTCACCGATCCTGCCGCACCGACGACCAGCGCGCCCGTCGCGGTAACGTCGCCCAACCGCGCATTTCCGGCGGCGGTGATCGTCACGTCGCGGCCCGATACGACCGTCCCCATCTGCAGCCCGTCCGCCGCCCCGACCGGCGCCACGCCGGCGCCCAGCCATCCGGTCACGCCATTGGTCGCCTTGACGGTCAGGTTGCCCGCGATCGCCGTCAGCGATGCGATCTCCGCAGCGGCCGCCGCCGCCGATCCGGCCGTCACATCGGCATTGCCCGCCGCCATCCCGGTACCCAGCCGCAGGCGGCCGGTATCGGTGGTCAGCATCAGGTTGCCGTTGTTCGCCGCCACCTGGTCGAGGTCCAGCGCAGCGGCGCGAACCCAGACCTGCGCCGCATCGTCCGTGGCCAGCGTCGTTCCGACGCCCGCCGTGACGTTGCCCAGCTTCGCCGCGCCGCTGGCATGGACGACGACGCGCTGGATCGGTTCGCCCGTCAGCACCGCCGGCGACGCGGCGGACAGGTTCGCGCCGCCATAGGCGGGCAGCGCCTGCCCGTCCTCGCCGCCCGCAGCCGCCTCGCGCAACAGACCGGTGACGGTGGTCGCCCCCGCCATGGTCTCGCTGCCGATCCGGATGCTGCCGGTCGCGGTGGAAATCGCGCCCAGCCGTGCAGCAGCGCTGCTCGACAGCGTCACATCGCCTCGCGCCGCGCCGACCGCACCCGTGGTGCCGGCCGACAACGTGCCGATCCGCAGTTCGTCGCCATCGGCCGTCGTGCCCGGCGTTCCCTGCTTGGCCAGGACGGCGGTGGTCCCGGCCGCGATCGCACCGGCATACAGGCCGCCATTGGCCGCGATCAGCCGGACGCCGCCGTTCGTCGCGGTACCCGATGCCAGCGTGATCGCCGACGCATTGACCGTCAGCTGGTCGCGCGGATTGCCATCGGCGTCGAGCATTGCTGCCGTCCCCGCGCCGGCAGCAACCATACCCAGCTGCGCGACCAACCCGGCATTGACCGTGATCGTCCCGACGGTGCCGCTCGCCCCGCCCGCCGCCGTGACCGCCAGATCGGCGGCGCCATAGCCGCCCGCCAGCGTCTCGCTGCCGTTATTCCACAGATCGGCGGCGAACAGCGCGGGTGGATCGGACGCGATCGTCGTACCGCCCATGGCGGTCAGCCCACCCGTCAGCGTCGCATTGTCGAGGCGGATTCCCTCGCCGGTCAGCAGGGCGCTGCCCTTGCCGTCGATCGATCCGATCGAGATCGCTCCGGCGGCCACGGTCACATCGCCGCCCGCCCCGATCGATCCGATCGCAGCGATGTCCAGCGGATCGCCGACCAGCCCGCCGATCGTCACGCCCCGATCGGCGTCGATCGCCAGCGCCTGATACCCGGTGGCGGGAACGCCGCTGGCAATGGCCAACCCGGTCACCGATCCGGCGGCGGTCAGGTCGATCGCCGTCGCGCTGCGCGCGCTGCCGATGCGGATGTCGCCGGCATTGGCCGACACCGTGCCACCGGCGCCGATCGTGCCCAGCACGAGTTCGCCCGCGCGCGCGAACGCCGGCGGCAGACCACCATTGCCGGCGTTGACCGTCGCGATGCCGCCGATGAAGCCCGACGCCGCCAGCCGGACGTCGCCCGTCGCGCTCGCGATCCGCCGTGCGCGCATGTCGGTGGCGCTGGTCAGTTCCGCCAATCCGTCATCGCCCGTGCCCGTCCCTGCCGTGCCGCCGGCGCCTGCCTGCAGCCCGCCGGTAATCGTCACCAGCCCCGCCGAACCGTTCTTGGTTAGCACGGCGCGATCGCGTGCGCTCGCCACCGTCGTCGCGCTGGCCGCGTCGATCAACGTCGGTGCGCCGAGGTACAGGTCGCCCGCCCCCGCGCTCAGGCGCAACGACCCGTTGGCTGCCGTGACCGACCGTGCGGTGATCGCCGCCGCGTTGATCCGGACCTGTGCATTGTCGCCCGCCACGCCGGATACCAGCGTGCTGCCCCCTCCGGCCGCGATCGTTCCGGCCTGAACCGCATTGGCGGCGGTCAGGGCGATGGTCGCGCCGACGCCGCTGGTCGTGATGTCCGCGAACCCGAAGCCGTCGCGCAGTGCGCCGTTCGCATCGACGGTCAGCGCGTCGCCGTCCAGCCCGATCGCGCCATTGGCGGCCAGCGCCGCCGTCGCCGCGGTCAGCGACCCGATCGACAGGTTACCCGCCTGGACGCTCGCATTGCCGAACGCGGAGATCGACTGCGCGGAAAGCGACTGCGCCGATAGCGCGATGTCCGTTCCCGCCCGAACGTCGCCGAGGATCGCGACGGTCGGTGCTGGTGCGCTGCCCGGCGATGGGAAGCGCACCGAGCCGACGGTCGCGATCAGGTTCGCGCCGGGCGCCGCGCCGGACAGCGTGCCGAGGCCGGTGATCGACCTGCCGGCGGTGACGTCTACCGCGCCGGTCGCGGCGATCCTGCCGATGCGGACGCTGCCGAGCGCGTCGATCCCGACGCTGCCGACGCGGGCGTCGCCCAGCGTGATCTCGCCGGTACCGGTCATGCTCAGCAGCCCGACATCGGCTGTGCCGACGGACAGGCCGTCGCCGACCGCCGCCACAGCGTCCCCGGCGCTCCGGATGCCGGTCAGCGTGCCGGGCACCTGGATCAGTATATCGCCCCGGTCCGCGGTCAGCGTGCCGATCTGCGCATCCGCAGCGGACACGATCCCCGCGCTGTAGGTGCCTGTCGCGCTGTCATAGGCGGTGGCCCCCCATGCCGCGCTGCCCGTGCCCAGCCGCAGACCGGCGGCCCCGGCCGTCAGCGCCAGATTGCCGTTGCGGGCTGCCGCCTCGCTGATGTCGACTCCCGCGCCGTTGACGCGCAACTGGTTGGCCTGCGCATCGACGCCGCCCGCCGCGTCGCCGGCGATCGCGTAGCCCAGCTGCGCGATGCCATTGCGCGCGTCGACCTGCACCGTCGCATTGGCGGCGTCCGCTGCGACGTCGGCGCGGTCGTAATCGACTGCCAGCCTGCCGTCGAACGATGGCGCTGCCCGGCGCAGTCCGGTGACCGCGCCGATCGCGTCGATCACGGCGTTGCCGCCGCTTGTCGTGACCTGGGTCGCGCGAATGTCCGTCGCGCTGCGCACCGTCACGTTCCCGCCGGCGGCCAGCGCGGACGTGATGCGCAGTTCGTCGGCGTCGGTCGGCCCGGCATTGCCCCGCTTGGTCAGCGTCGCGGTATCCGCGGCGAAACCGGTGCCCAGATACAGCCCGCCGCCGCGTGCCAGGATGTCCAGCGCCCCGGTGCGGGCAATGGCGGTATCGACCGTCACCGCCCCGGCTGCGATGGCCACCGACGCACCGTCGGCACGCGACAACTGCGCGATCTGCCCGGCACCGACCCGGACCGCCCCCCCGGCCGTCAGGACCGACCCGCCATACAGGGGGTCCAGGAGACCAGTCGCCGACCAAAGCGGCGACACCCCCACCCCACTCCCCCCCCGCACCACCACGGCACGGGACGGCGTGGCTGTGCCGAGTGCGTCAATCGACAAGCCATTCGCCGCGTGCAGCGTTACGGCGCCTGCCGTGTCGATCGAGCCTGCGGAAATATCCGTCGCATCGATCTGCACTGCCCCGCCGGTCGCGCCGAGGTTAACTGTACCCAACGCCACTCGCGCTGCCGGTGCCGACGCGGTGCCGATCGTGAGCGTACCGCCTCCCGTGATGTCGATGCCCGGTCCGGCGGCGATGTCTCCTGCCAGCGACAGACCCGTTATGGATCCACCCGCATCAACCGTCAGGTCCGCGCTTGCATCCACCGTGCCCAGCCGGACATCGCTGCCGGCGGCAATGTCGAGAGTGGTGGCGCGGGTGGTGCCGATCCGGATGCCGGTGTTCAACGCCGAAGGTGCCGCCTGGCCACGGATATCGCCGTTCGCGGTGAGCGTGATGTCGCCGAGCGGTGCCGCCAATGTCGCCGCCCGGATCGTGCCCGCCGCACCCGCGCCTCTTGCCGTCAGCAACAGGCTCCCCGTCGCCGCGCGTGCGGTCAGCAGATCGATTGCCGTCGCATCGACCGACAGCTGGCGCGCACCAAGAGTCGCGCCGGTACCGATGGTGCCGGCGCGAAGGTCGCCCAGTTGCGCCGTTCCGCCGGCCACGACCGATATGGTCCGACCGGTCGCACCCGCCGTCAGCGTCGTACGGCCAAAGCCCGCCAACAATCCGCCCGCGCCGGCGCGCCCGCTGATGTCGCCCGTCGCGCGGAGCCCGATCGAGCCGTTGAGCGACGTGGCACTATCGAGCCGTAGCGATCCCGCGGCATCCAGTGCAACGGCGCCGATCAAACCTACCCGGCCGATGCTGATCACCCCCAACGCGCCATTGATCGCAAGATCGGCGCCATCCACCGCCTCCAACGTCAACGGTACGGGGGTCGCGCTGTTCGACAGCAGCGACACCGACCCGCGATACCCCGTTCCCGCGGCAGCCTCGGTCCCGGCACGGATCGAGGTTCCTGCCAGCGCGAAGCCCGCGCCGCCGCCGATCTCGATACTGACCCCACCGTCATCGTTGGCGCGGCCGGATTCGATGGCATAGGTGCCGCTGCTGGTAACGCCCTGCGTCACGGAGCGCATCTGCACCGACCGCCCGGCAAGCAATGCCCGCGTTTGGCCGCTCGTCCCCAGTTGCACGGCGTTCCTGCCGGTCAACACCACGTCGCCTGCGGTGGAGGTCAGGTTGCCCGCCAGCGACAAGGAGCCGCCGGTCGACGAAACCGTCAGCCCGTTCGCGGCTGTCATCGCGTTGAGCAGGCTGATATTTCCGCTCGCGACCACGTCGATCGCGTCAGCCGCGATCGTTCCCGCTGTCTCCCCGTCCAAGATCGTCGTTCGCGTGGCGCCAATCGTGGCCCCGCCCGACGCCACCGGATTGACCGTTATCATGTTCGATCCGGCCGCCGCCTCGGTGGAGCTTGTACCGGCCGCCAGGATCACGCGACCACCGACCGCCGTCGCCGACAGCTTGGCCGTGGGGTCGATGCCGAGCAGGAAGGTGGTGGCGTTCCCCGCCGCCCCGGCCAGCGCCAGTCCCCGGCCGGCGTCGATCGTCCCATTGGCGCCGACGACGACCTGGCCCTCTGCCACGGTCGTGCCTTCGTTGATGGTCACCCGAACATTGCTGCCCAGCGCCACCGGCACATCGACCGATCGCGCCGCGACCAGCGCCACGTCGCCGGTAGCGGAGATACGCCCGGTCACTGCGATCTGCTGCGCCGCGACGATCAAGCTGCCCGTCACGCCCAGTCCGGCGACGCTGCTGTCTGCAGGATTGCTCGCGATGCTGATCGCCGCCGATCCCATGCCGCCAAGCGTTACGGCACCACTGCTGGGAAACGTCGAAGGGCCGTTCGCGGAAAAGCCATTCAGCGCCGCGGTCGTCAGGACCAGACTGCCACCCGAAAAGGTACCGGATGCACCATAGACGATGCCATTGGGGTTCGACAGCCAGACCGCAATGTTCGCCTGCGACCTTACCTGACCATATATCTCCGACATGCTGCCACCGGTCACCCGATTGAGGACGGTGAAGTTGGTGGCGGTATTGGCAGTGTTGAACGCGACCGATGAACCGTTCGCCACGCTGAACGAGTTCCATTCGATGACCCGGTTGGCATCGTTCAGGTTCACCGACATGTCGTTGCCCGAAGCACTCGCCACGACGGCGACGGACGCGCCACCACTGTTTACCAGTTCCGGAACGGTGCCGACGACCGGTCCGGTCTGCGCGATCGCGGCGCTGCCCGGCAGAATCAGTCCCAGCGCGACGCCGCCCAGCAACGCGGTACGCCGACGGCGGACGGACATGTTCATCACCTTGTTCATCGTCCGAAACTCCAGGGAGCCAATTGGGTAGTGATCGACACCAGCAGGCGGTCGCTGGGCCGCCGCGCATTGATCGTCAGAGCGCGATCGAGCGGCCGGGCGTAGCTGACGTCCACGGCCATGCGATCGGCCATGGTCAGCCGCACGCCACCACCGACGGAGCGCAGCAGGCGATCGTTCTCGCTGGTCCCGCGATCGAGATTCCACAGCCGAACCGCGTCGAAGAAACCGGTGGCCTCCACCTGGATATCACTGACCGGAGCGGTCAGGCGCAGCCGCGGCGCCACCCGCAGCGCGACGACGCGATCGGCCGCGTTGGCGCCGGGATCATAGCCGCGCCCATATGTAAGGTTGCCGATCGAAAACTCTTCGAGGTTCAGCAGCGGCCGGTTTGCCCATTGGCCAAAGGCTGCCAGATCGAACGCCAGTCGATCGAACCGCGCCAGCGGGCGCACCGTCTGGTTGGCCGTGCCCCGGATAACGAACGCCTCCGGATCACCGTCGAGTCGCGAGGGTTGGAACCCCGACCTGTCGACCCCCCGCTTCGTCGCGTTCAGGATCGACATGCCCTTGCGGACCTCAATCAAGACGTCGGTGTCGAGGCGAGTCATGCCGAACGCATCGCGGCTGATCGCCCGTGCACCGATCCGCGCATTCGCGACCCGCAGCCGATCCCGCGAATAGGGCAGTTCGGCGTTGCCCGAGACGATGACCGAGCGCTGATTGATAAGCTCGGCGCCAGCGCCGACATAGACGTTGATGTCGTCGACGGACCATCCGGTGCGTTCCAGCCCGCGGAACAACGGTGCCGACAGGTCCAGCCCGGCAATCAGCGAACGGCTTCGCAGGTCGAGGCCCGCAATGTCCGGGTTGGACCAGGCATGGCTGGCGCGAATGCCGATGCGCGTGCCCCCTGCGCCGATCCCCATCGAGTGGCCGCCTTGGATGACGTGCACCTCGTCGAGGTTGCTCGATTGCGACACACCGAGGAACGTCGCATCGGCAAGGCCCGTCAGATTGTAGAACTCGCCCCGAACCGAAAACAGCGACGGCCCCAGCTGGCGCGATCCCGTGTTCTGGAAATTGGCGAGGACGAGCGACTTGCGCTGTTGCACGTCGATCACTGCGATTACGTCGCCAGGTTCGCGCCCCGCCGGCTGCAACGTCAGCGTGAGCGTCAGTCCGGGCACGTCGTTGGCGAGCAGCAACAGCCGTTCGACCGCCTCGCGATTGAGCGGGTCGATACCGCGGATCGCCTCGATTCGCGCCGCGATTGCGGCCGGCAACGCCCCGTCATAGCCGGTGATGCGCGTCTCGACGATCCGCGCGGCGATGACGTTCAGTTTCAACGTGCCATCGGCGACTTCCTGTGCGGGGATCTGCACCGCCGCGACATAGCCCGACGCATATAAGCTGCGGGCAGCGGCGTCGCGAATGTCGCACACCTCACGGATCGGACGCGTTCCCGGCTGAACCTGTGCCGAAGATTCGAGCACCCGGGCGAGTTCCTGCGGCAGTTCACCGCCGCGTGCCGAGACAAAGCTGACGCGCGCGATATCGACGGAGATGGAGCTGTCGGCGAACGGACATGGCCCTGCCTCCGGCAGCTTTTCCACCTTCAGAACGGGACGGCGAATGCTCTGGTCGTCGACGGAGCGCCGATCGTCGATTTGATCGCGCGTCAGAACATTGCTCGTCGGAACGTCGGCAGGCCGCTGGACCGGCACCTGCGGTGAGGGATTGGGACCGATCTGCGCCAGCGCGCCGGCAGGGTCGATCAGGCCGGCGACGATCGTACCGACCGATGCCAACAACCATGCGGATCGGGATGACCCAAAGTACATGCACTCCCCCCGTGAAAATCTTTGGACTTCACCCGAGTGGAATATTCGATGTCAGGGTCATTTTTATAATATCGTACGATCGCCAGTTTGATGGCGTATCACGTCAACAACTCAAACGAGCTATTTTTTCACGCAATACCCCATATGGCGTAGTCATATAATATCAGCAATTGCCCCGCATCTGACTTCCCCCGTCAATTGCAGCTCTGTGATGAACTGCGTAAGAAAAGCCAGCATCACCCAATTGGGTGAGAACGACGCGGTGACAACAGTTCATACCCGCCGGGCGGTACATTGCTGTCACCTTCGGCCCCGCCACGGCTGTGTGGCGGGTATCCGCTGCCAGCTTGGGGGGATTGCCGGATGGACGAAGACGAAATCATCGGCCGGATCTATGAAGCGGCACTAATGCCGGAACGCTGGCCCGGCGTTCTGGATCAAGTCGCCCAGCTTGTCGGTGCGACCGGCGGAACGCTTGGCCGGCATTTGGACAACGATCCTCAATTCATCATTTCGCCGGGCGCCCAGCCGATGGTGAACGCGTTTATTGCGGGCGGTTACCATATCGACAATGCACGCGCCGCGCCGTTTGCACGACTGGAATATCCCGGTTTCGTCACGGATTTCGACGTGCATAGCGACGCTGCACGCGCGGCCATGCCGGTGTATCGCGATTTCCTCACCCCGATGAAGATGGATATGGGTGCCGGCACGGTGGTTGCCGGCCCCAATAGCGACCGGATCGTGCTGACGATGGAAGGGTTCCCCGACCGCGACCGACTGGATCGGGCGGTGCCAAGGCTCGACCTGCTCCGCCCGCATCTCGCCAGGGCCGCGATTCTTGCTGCCGAACTGCAGCTGCGCGAATGCCGCTGCATCGTCGAGGCGTTCGGGCGTATCGGTGCGGGTGCCGCCGTCCTCAACCAACGCGGCGACGTCATCACCCATAACAACCAGTTCTATACGCAACTGGATGCGGGCGTGCTGGAACAACGCGATAGACTGCGCTTCGCCCATCGCCATTCCAACACGACCTTCGCCAAGGCACTCGGCGACGTTGCGACATCAAAGAAAGGGTCGTCAGTGGCGATTCGCGACGAACTGGGGATCGGCGTCGCTGCACTGCACCTTGTCCCCGTGCGGCGGAGCGCACACGAAGTATTTGCCGGTGCGACCACGATCGCGCTCGTCGCTCGCCCCGCGCCGCAGGGCGCACCGGACTCACGACTGCTCCAGGCACTGTTCGATCTAACCCCCGCCGAAGCAGGCGTCGCCCGTGCGATCGCGACCGGCGGCACAGTGAACGACATTGCGCAGACCGGCGGCAAGTCGCTCGAAACCGTTCGCTCGCACTTGAAACACGTCTATTCGAAAACCGCGACGTCGCGGCAAAACGAACTTGCGATTCTGTTGCGTGGGTTTGGCAGTCTGCCGGATATAAATTAGGGTCAGGACCTATTAAATAGCTGGCAAGGCGGTGTCGGGGTTGATTCATTGGCGGTGAAGGACGCGATGATGAAAGACCTGTTCTGGCTGACGGACAAGCAGATGCAGCGTATCGAGCCGTACTTTCCGCTGTCGCACGGCGTGCCGCGCGTGGATGATCGACGGATCGTCAGCGGGATCATTTTCGTGATCCGCAACGGCCTGCGCTGGCGGGATGCACCAGCGGCTTATGGACCGCCGAAGACGATCTACGACCGGTTCACCCGCTGGAGCCGGATGGGCGTCTTCAACCGGATATTTGCCGGACTGTCGGCCGAGGGCGGGCCGCCGGATCAATTGATGATCGATGCCAAGCACCTGAAGGCGCATCGGACGGCGGCCAGCCTGCTCGAAAAGGGGCTCTTCCCCGATGTATCGGGCGTACCAAAGGCAGCCTGAACTCCAAGCTGCACGCGGTATGCGATGGTCGGGGACGCCCGCGCGTCATGCTGCTCACCGAAGGGCAGACGAGCGACTACAAGGGCGCAGCCCTCATGTGCGACGCGATGCCGCCCGCTACAGTGCTACTGGCCGATCGCGGCTACGACGCCGACTGGTTCCGCCAGGCGCTTGCCGCCCACGGAACCGCTTCCTGTATTCCGCACGATGCCACTCTCTACCGTCGTCGACACAGGATCGAGAACAGGTTCGGTCGCCTCAAAGACTGACGGCGCATCCACACCCGCTACGACCGATGTCCACACGCCTTCATGTCCGCTATCGCCCTCGCCGCAGCCGTCATCTTCTGGATCGATCAATGAGTTCTGAGCCTAGCGTATCGCACGGACGGCTGGACCACTCGACAAATGCGCGGACGCATCGAACTTGTGAATCCAGCCATAGCGTTCGGGGAAGCGATGCATCGCACGGTGCCGGGTCGCATCGGGAAGGCCCGCATCGGTATGGAGCGCGCGATTGGCATCCCATGAGCTGCGCTGGATCAGACGTGTGCGCAGCGCGCGTTCCTTTTGATAGGCGGCAAAGCGTGCGTCGCGGTTGGACGACGTCAGTCCGTCGAGCATCGTCGCCAGCGTGATGGCATCCTCGATCGTCGTATTCGCGCCCTGCCCGTGATGCGGCAGCATCGCATGGACGGCATCGCCGATCAGCACGACCGGCCCGCGATGCCAGTGGCGAAGCGGCGGCGCGACAAACAGGCCCCAGCGACGCTCCACATCGGCCGCCGCGACCATTTGCCGGACGGCCGGATGCCAGTCGGCGAAGGCCGCCACCGCTTCCCCCGGTTCGATCGGCACCGTCCCGCCGCTACCGGACCAGGCGGTGGGCCCCTCCACCACCGCGAAGAA
>CAJYRU010000406.1 GCA_913777295.1 uncultured Sphingomonas sp.
AGGCCTTCGCCCTTGGATGCGCCGCGCACCAGTCCGGCGATGTCCACGAACGCCAGCTGGGTTTCGATGATCTTGGCCGAGCCCGCGACTTCGGCCAGCTGGTACAGGCGCGGATCGGGCACCGCGACGTTGCCGACGTTCGGCTCGATCGTGCAGAAAGGATAGTTGGCCGCCTGTGCCGCCTGGGTCTGCGTCAGCGCGTTGAACAGGGTGGACTTGCCGACATTCGGCAGCCCGACGATACCGCAGCGAAAACCCACTTGGCGCAATCCCGGTGATGATGGAAAGCCCGCCCCTTAGCCGCTGGCGGCCGCCATTGCAAAACCTACCAGCGATAGTTGAAGCTGACGCTGATCCGTTCGCCCTTGCCGGCGTGCGGCATCACCTCATGCCGCAGCCAGCTTTCCCACAGCAGCAGCGTGCCGGGCTGGGGAGCGACGGTTTCGAAGGTGCCGGGGCGGGTGGGCGCGGCCATCAGCATCGGCAGGCGGGGATCCTCGAACCGGATGCCGCCGGCGCCTTCGGGAACGGCGACATAGACGGTGCCGGAGACGACGCTGTGCGGGTGGAGGTGGCCCGAATGGCCGCCGCCGGGCTTCAGCAGGTTCACCCACAGGCTGTCGAGCTTCAGCTTGCGCCCGGCCAGCTCCATGCCGCAGGCGGCGGCGAATTTCGCGACATGGCGGTCCAGCACGCGCTTCAGGTCGGCGAAGACCGGATCGCGCAAGGGCAGGTCGTTCAGCGAGGCGTAGGAGGTATAGCCGCGATAGCCATGCTCCTTCGACCAGCGGCGTCCGGCCATGTCCTCCTCCGCCAGCGCGCGGACCGAGGCGTCGAGATCGTCGACCAGCGCGGCATCGGCGAGATCGGCTTCGTAGAGATGGGTCGGGAAGAGGGTGCGGACGGTCATGGTCGCGGCTTGGCGGATCGGGAGCGGTTTGGGAAGGGGTGGCGATTGATACCCATTCCCGCCATGCTGCTACGATGAAATGGTCCGAGCGCCTGACAGAGCAAGTCCGCAACAGGCCGCCGCCCAAGGCCGGACCGACGTTACGATCCGATGCGGATCTGGATCGATTCCGTTTCGAGATGCGGCTGCTGTTGCCGGTTATACCCTTCCTGCTCGGCCTGTGGTTCGAATGGGACGGGCGATGGGTGACGCTGCCGCTGTTCCTGACGCCGCTTGCCGCACTCGTTCTGCTGCATCGATCCAGCCTGTGGTGGTATCGGCGCAAGGGCCGCCGGGACGCGGGATTCCTCGACTGGCCTTAGCGGCGATGCTGCGACAGGAACGTCCAGAGCGCGTCGTTGTCGACGACCCAGCTATGCCCGCCGCCGACGGTGATCCGGCCGGCCACGTCCGCGCCGTCGCGGCAGGCGGTATAGCGTTCCTCGTACACCTTCGGCGCGACCCAGCGGGTGGTCGGCGCGGCGGTGCAGCCGTTGAGGGCGGCCCAGTGCATTTCGGCGGCGTGCATGGTGTAGGACCAGTATTTCGCGCCGCCGCCCTGAATGGGGTTGGTGGTATCGGCGTCGCCGGCAAAGGCGATGACCGGCAGCGGCTTTGACGGGCGGCACGTTGCCGGATCGGGACGGCTGGGGTCGCTGGCGAGCGGATTGCCGGCGCGCAGGCCGACCACCGGGGCGATGGCAGCGAAGCGATCGGCCGCGACGCAGCCGAGCCACGACGTCATCCGCCCGCCGCCCGACAGGCCGGTGGCATAGACCTGCGCCGGGTCGACGCAGCCCTGCGCGGCAAGCTGGTCGATCAGGGCGCCGATAAAGGCGACATCGTCGGGCGCATCGGGGCCGGGGATGGTGCCGGCGACGGTGGGAACGCCGGGGATGTTCCAGACGAAGCCCTTGTCATGCGGAATGCCGGCATCGGGCGCGGCGACGATGAAGCCATGGGCGTCGGCGGTATCGGCAAGATGCGCGTCCTTCAGCATCGCCGCGCCGGTGCCGCCACTGCCGTGGAGCAGGATGACCAGCGGTGCCGGCGTGCCCCGTGCCTGCCCCCGGGGCAGGTGGATCAGAACCGTGCGGCCGTCTGGGCCGACCGCGACCTGCCGGTCGGCGCCGGGCAGGAGTGAGCAGCGCGGCGCTGCCTGCGCCATGGTGGCGAGCGACAGGAACAGCAGGCCGGCGAGCCACGGGATCAGTCTGGTCATCGCAAGGGTGTACCGGCCGGGCGGTGCACTGCGCAAGGATCGTGTCGGCGTGCGATGCCGGCAGGGTCCGCATATAGGGTGCCGCGAAAAGCCCCTTGCCCGCCGCTCAAGCCGCAAGGCGCAGCGTGTTGCGACCCTCTCGCTTGGCTACGTACAGCGCCTGGTCGGCACGGCGCAGCAACGCTTCGACGGTTTCGCCGGGCAGCCGTTCGGCGACGCCGACGCTGATCGTCACCGATGGTCGGAGGGCGCCCACCTCGATTGCGCCGCGGACCCGTTCGGCGACCTGTAGCGCGGTCGCGGTGGTGGCGTCGGGCAGCAGGAGGACGAATTCCTCGCCACCGAACCGGCCGATCAGGTCGGTCTTGCGCAGTTCGGCGGCGGCGATGTGGGCGACCCGTTGCAATACCATGTCGCCGGCGGCGTGGCCGTACCGGTCGTTGACCTGCTTGAAATGGTCGATGTCGAAGATCGCGATCGACACCGGACCGCCCCCCGCGGCGGATACCGATACCGCCCGGTCCAGCACGGCCAGCGCGCGGCGGCGATTGGCGATGCCGGTCAGCTGGTCGGTTTCGGCCATGACCGTGGCGAGGCGCGCGGCTTCCTCCGCCTGAAGCCGGGCGTCGTTGAGCAGAGTTTCATGCGCAACCTGTACCGTGACGTCCTGGATGATGCCGAACAGGCATATCGACCCATCGCTGTTGATCCGGTCGATCTCACCCCGCGAAAAGACATGGCGCGCCTCGCCATCTGGGCGGACAATCCGCGCGCGGAATTCGAAACCGGTCTGGCTCGCAATGGCGCGCTCTATCTGTTCGGTGACCATCGTCCGGTCATCGTGATGATAGGCCTCCAGCGCGGAGACTAGCGTCGGCGGCACGGTGTCGGGCAGGCCGTGGATGCGAAAGACCTCCTGCGACCAGGTCACGAGCTGCTTGCCGGTGTCGAGGCGCCAATGCCCGACCTGTGCCGCGCTTTCCGCCAGTTCGAGCAGCCGCATCTTTTCGGCAAGCCGGCTGAGCAGCCGGTCACGCGCGGCCAGCAGGGTGGCGATCGGCAGCGACGCGGCAAAGGTCGTAAGCAGATAGCATTGCAGTAACAGGCTGCGTTCCAGTGGAGCGATGTCGTCCTGCGCGATCGGTCCGATGCCGAGCGCCAGGGCTGTGACCGATACGATGGCGACGATCATGACGCCACCCGCCGCGCCCAGCGGGCCGAGCCAGAACACGGTCAGCAGCACGGCCAGCATGGGCGCGAACAGGGGTGGATAGCTCGACTGGGCGAAGGTCGCGGTTGAAATGACCGCGATCGCGGTGAAGACGGCCAGCGCCTTTGCGAACGATGCGGGTGCCGTCCGACCGCGCGGACGATACAGCGTGCGACCGAAGATTAGGACGACGGGTGCCACGACGAAGATGCCGAGCAGGTCCGTCGACAGCCACGACAGCCAGAACATAGCAAGCCGGTATGGCACTGCGGGGACCGTGGTCATCGCGATCGTCGCGCTCAGCATCGTGCCGGCGATGGTGGCGCTGCCGAACCGCAACAGGTCGCGCTGGTCGAGGAACGTGGTGCCGCGCCCGTCGTCGCGGCGCAGCATCCACGTTGCCAGCATCGCCTCGCAGATATTGGCGCAGGTGAACGTGATCGCGGTCAGCGGCGGATTGCCGATCGCCAGGTTGGCGGCCAGCGCCGCGATGGTGGCGGTTGCCAAATGCCACGCGATCCGCTCGCGCGGCGCCAGCAGCAGGACCGCCAGCAGGATACCGCTGGGCGGCCACAGCGTGGCAATGCCTTCATTGCCCAGCGTCAGCGTCAGCGACAGGAATGCCGCGCCGAAATAGGCACAGCCCGAAACCATCGAGAGGATCGCGGAACGCGCCACGCGCGCAACGGAATCGATGGGGCGGGTCATCGGAAGACCTTGATCTACAATGGTTAAGGCTTCTTTGCCCGCACCCGCCCCATCCGGTACACCCGGTACCATGTCATCACGCTCTAGCGCAGCGGCAGCATCAGGTCGGTGATCGCGTCGCGTTCCGCCACCTCGGGATAGAAGCGGACCCGTTGGCAGAACAGCGGCGCGTCGCGCAGTTCCTCCCCGCTGGCGGGCAACCAGTCGCGATAGAGATGGAGCGCCGGGGCTTCGAGGTCGTCGGCATGGCCCGTCACCCGCAGCACGGCGCAGCGTCCGCCCGGGATCATGCCGATGGTTACCCCGTCCGCTGCAGGAAAATCGCGATACGTGGCGACGCACAGGTCGATGCGGACCGGACCATCGGCCAGGGCGTGCGGATCGCTGTGGAATATGTTGAAAGTCGCATGGTCCGCCGGCGACAAGCGGTTCGCGCGCCGCCATGCGATGAAGCGGCGGATGGTGTCGCCGATACTCGCCATGTCGCCGACATGGGACAGGATTGCGACGCGGGTGTCGGGAAAGTCGCGCAACGTGACGTCATAGTTCGGCATGGACCGGTTCCTTGCATGATCCAACGGCAGGAGCGCCGCGCGCCACGGTGCCCAGTCGGGCACGGAACGGAAGGAAGACGGCGATTGTCCGAAGCGCCGGCGAAAGGCGCGGGCAAAGGCATCGGGCGCGTCATATCCTGCATCCAGCGCGACATCGGTCACGCGGTCGCCGTGAAAGGCGAGCCGGTGCGACGCCCGTTGCAACCGGGCAAGCTGGACATAACGCTGTACCGGCAGGCCGAAGGTCGCGACGAATTGGCGGTGGAAGTGAAATTTCGAAAAGGCCGCGACCGCGCTGATGCTGGCGAGGTCGAGATCGTCGTCGAGATGCCGGTCGATATGGTCGAGCGCCCGCTGCATCCGTTCATGATAGGGTGAGGCGGTCGCCGTCATGTCCGTTCCTTGTGTGGCACGGGCATATGCGCCCGGGAAGGGGCGGGGCGCTCGACCGATCTTGCGGTGTTGCCGACCTTGGCGTCACCCAAGCGCAGGCTGGGGTGACGTGCTGGGCATGAGGGGGAGAGCGTTTGCGGCCGCACGCTTCAGCCCATCCGCCGGGCAACCTCGTTCATGAAGCGCACGTCGTCGTTCACCGCCAGCCAGGGCGCTTCTGCCGCGACCGCGCCCAGCAGGTCGGTCAGGTCGTCCAGTTCGGCCTTGGCGAAATTGCCCAGCACATAGGGTGTCACCCGGTCCTTGTGTCCCGGATGGCCGATGCCGAGGCGGATGCGGCGGAAGTCGGGACCGATATGGGCGTCGGTCGAACGCAGGCCGTTATGCCCGGCATGGCCGCCGCCGATCTTGACCTTCAGCTTGAACGGGGCAAGGTCGAGTTCGTCGTGGAACAGCGTCACGTCGGCCGGGGTCAGCTTGTAGAAGCGCATCGCTTCGCCGACCGAACGGCCGCTCTCGTTCATATAGGTGCCGGGTTTCAGCAGCAGCACCTTCTGCGTGCCGATCCGCCCTTCCTGGACCCAGCCCTGAAAGGCGCGTTTCGGTGCGGCGAAGCCATGGACCTCGGCAATCGCGTCCACGGCCATGAAGCCGATATTGTGGCGATGCATCGCATATTGCGGGCCGGGATTTCCCAGGCCGGTCCAGAGCTGCATGGGCGGATCCTTCGGGGTGGCGAGATAGGTGAGGAACGCCCTTAGCGACAAGCGTCATTTCCGCGAAGGCGGGAATCCATACGCGCTGGCGTTGGGCAAGGGTCGCTACGCTGCGTTTATGGGTTCCCGCCTTCGCGGGAACGACGTGTGGGGTTGCGCCATCCGTCATTCCGGCGGAGGCCGGAATCCATTGTGTCGGGTGTTCGCGGTCGACGGGCGACGGCGCCGTGTCCGTGGATCCCGGCCTTCGCCGGGATGACGGGGGCCGGGTTTTCGCGGCGTGGACCCCCGAAACGCAAAGGGGAGCGGGACGGCATCGCCATCCCGCTCCCCCCGAGCAATGCAAAGGCGGGGCGGATCAGCCCTCGGCCTTGTCCTCGCCTTCGGCTTCTTCCTCGGCAGCGGCGTCGGCTTCCGCCTCGGCAGCCTGCGCCTCGGCGACTTCGGCGTCGAGCGCTTCGTCTTCGGCGGTCAGCACGGTCGGCTGGGTGATCGTCGCGACGGTGACGGTTTCTGCATCGGCCGCGGTTTCCGCGCCGTTCGGCAGCTTCACGTCCGACAGGTGGATCGAGTCGCCGACTTCGCGGCCGGTCAGGTCGACGACGATCTCGGTCGGGATGTTCGACGCTTCGACGGTCAGTTCGATCTCGTGCGCGACGACGTTCAGCACGCCGCCATCCCGCTTGATCCCCGGCGCGTCGTCTTCGTTGGTGAACACCACTGGTACGGCGACGGTCACGGTCGCGTTCTTGGCGATGCGCAGGAAGTCGACATGGATCGGCTGGTCGGTCACGACGTCGAAGGCGACGTCCTTGGCCAGCGTCCGCACCTTCTTGCCACCGACATCGACCATGATGACCGAGTTCATGAAGTGGCCGGTCATCAGCTGCTTCATCAGCTCACGCGCGTTCAGGTGGATGCTTTCCGGATCCTGCTTGTTGCCATAGATCACGGCGGGGACGCGGCCATCGCGACGCAGGGCACGGGAGGCTCCCTTGCCTGCCCGATCGCGCGTCTCGGCCGACAGGTGCAGCGTATCGCTCATCATGTCTTCCTTGAGAATGCTTGGTTCATAGGTCTTGCACGGCCGGGCCTCCAGGGATGACCCCGGCACGAACAAGCGCGGGCGCATAAGGGAGTTCGGGGGGAAAGGCAAGGTTGGGACTCTTTTCGATCCCTCTCCGCCGTTTGCTTCGAGCCGAGGTTCGAGCTTGTCGAGAACCGTAGTCGGGAAGGGGTTGCCCCAAACTCAGGGTTCTCGACAGACGCTTCTCGACAAGCTCGAAGCTGCTCGAACATGACGGAGTGGGCGGCGGGAGCGGGGAGGTCTCACCGAACCCGCTCTATCTCTACTCCCTGCGCTTGCAGCCGTTCCTGCACGCTGCCCGGGCCCGTCAGATGGCCCGCCCCGACCGCGACGAACCGGGTGCCGGGCTGATCCATCCACCCGGCAATCGTCTTTGCCCAAGCCGCATTGCGCCGGTCGAGCAGGGCGGTGCGTACCGCCGGCCCGGCCTCCGCCATATCCTCGCCTAGCAATCGGTCGAGCGTCGCCATGTCGCCCCGGCCCCATGTCGCGACGACGCGGTCCATCGCCGGTACCGGATCGCGTTCGGTAAGGGTGCGTTCCAGCATCGTGCGTTGCGCGCCCTGCGGCAGGGCGGCGAAGATGCCGAGCTGCTGGCTGAGTGTTTCGAATGCGGTGACCGGTTTGCCCCTCCGCTCGGCCAGTGCCGTCAGCAGGGTTTCTGGGGCGGGTTCGCTGCGGTAGCCGGCCCGGGCCAGCGGCTGTGCGGCGAGGACCATCGCGGCGAACCACGGGGCGGTGGCGTCGAAGGCGTTGCGCGGAAAGCCCAGCTCCGCCGCTCGCGCGCGCAGCCGGCGGTCGAGTTCGCCCGGCAGCGGGGTGGGGCGGGGCGGCGTGACCTGCACCACCGCAGCGGCCATCTCTTCCGGCGTGGGCTCCACGATCTCGAGGACCAGCGTGTCGCTGCCGGCGAAGGCGTCCGCCACCGCGCCGGTCAGCCACGGCGTGCCGGGCCGCAGCTGATGCACCGTCCCGAACAGCCAGATCGTGGTGTCGGCATCGCGCGCGACCCACAGCGCGGGCATAAGCGCCACCGGGGCCGCGACCGGGCTGGCGAGCGACAGCCAGCCAAGCAGCGTGGCGACGATCCGCGCGATCATCCGCGCAGGCGCTGGACGATGCGGGTCGCGACCAGCGCGGCGATGGCCCAGCCGATCATCGCCGGGTTGGGGAGAGCCAGCGGCTTTTGCGCGAGCGACAGGACCGGCAGAGCGATCAATGCGGCGATCCCCGTCACCGCGGCGGCGGCGGTCAGCTGTTGCCGCTCGACCTCATCGGCATTGCGCCAGATGCGCAGGTTGAAGACGAGCGCGCCCAGCATCGCGATGGCGATGGCGATATAGCCGGCATGATCGCGGGTATGGATCGCCCGCGCGGGGTCGGCAACCTCGCTATACCCCTCGACGATGCCCAGCACGAAGGTCGTGACCAGCGGTGCCAATGCGACGACGGCGATCGCCGCCACCACCCATTTCCACCGCCGCCTTTGCCGCTGCCGTTCACGCGCGGTGCCCCAATCCTCAACCATCGACATCATCCTCGAAAATCTGTTCGATCGGCAGGCCGAACAACCGGCTCATGCGAAAGGCAAGCGGGAGCGACGGGTCGTGCTTGCCGGTCTCGATCGCGTTCACCGCCTGTCGCGATACGTCGAGCCGCCCGGCCAGTTCGGCCTGGCTCCAGTCGCGTTCCGCGCGCAGGATCTTCAG
>CAJYRU010000407.1 GCA_913777295.1 uncultured Sphingomonas sp.
CCACCGCGAAGGCGGCGTAAAAGCCCTCTCCCCTTCAGGGGAGAGGGTTGGGAGAGGGGCAGTCGCGCCACCTCTCGATCCGCTCCCCGTCTTCCCCTCTCCCCGGCCCTCTCCCCTGAAGGGGAGAGGGAGAAGGAACACGACATGCCTAAAGTTCTGATTTCCGACAAGATGGACCCGAAAGCCGCCCAGATCTTCCGCGAACGCGGGGTCGAGGTGGACGAGATCACCGGCAAGACGCCCGAAGAGCTGATGGCAATCATCGGCGACTATGACGGCCTCGCCATCCGCAGCTCGACCAAGGTGACCAAGGCGATCCTCGACGCCGCGAAGAACCTCAAGGTCGTCGGCCGCGCGGGCATCGGTGTCGATAACGTCGACATCCCCGCCGCCTCGGCCGCCGGCGTCGTCGTAATGAACACCCCGTTCGGCAATTCGATCACCACCGCCGAACACGCCATCGCACTGATGTTCGCGCTCGCCCGCCAGCTGCCCGAGGCCGATGCCTCGACCCAGGCGGGCAAGTGGGAAAAGAACCGCTTCATGGGGGTCGAACTGACCGCCAAGACGCTCGGCCTGATCGGTGCGGGCAATATCGGCTCGATCGTCGCCGACCGCGCGCAGGGCCTGAAGATGAAGGTCATCGCCTTCGATCCCTTCCTGTCGCCCGAACGCGCGATCGAGATCGGCGTGGAGAAGGTCGAGCTGGACCAGCTGCTGGCCCGTGCCGACTTCATCACGCTGCACACCCCGCTGACCGACCAGACCCGCAACATCCTGTCGGCGGAAAATCTGGCGAAGACCAAGAAGGGCGTGCGGATCATCAACTGCGCGCGCGGCGGGCTGATCGACGAAGCGGCGCTGAAGGCTGCGCTCGACAGCGGCCATGTCGCGGGCGCCGCGCTCGACGTGTTCGTGCAGGAGCCGGCCAAGGAATCGCCGCTGTTCAACACGCCGAACTTCATCTCGACCCCGCATCTGGGCGCGTCGACCAGCGAAGCGCAGGTCAATGTCGCGATCCAGGTCGCCGAACAGATGGCCGATTTCCTCGTGTCGGGCGGCGTCACCAACGCACTCAACATGCCGTCGCTCTCGGCCGAAGAGGCCCCGCGCCTGAAACCCTATATGGCGCTGGCCGAGAAGCTCGGCTCGCTGGTCGGGCAGCTGACCACCGGTGCGATCGCCCGCGTGTCGGTGCATAGCGAAGGGGCCGCCGCCGAGCTGAACCAGAAGCCGATCGTCGGCGCGGTGCTGGCCGGTTTCCTGCGCGTCCAGTCGGACACGGTGAACATGGTCAACGCCCCGTTCCTCGCGAAGGAGCGCGGTATCGAGGTGCGCGAAGTGCGCAACGACCGCGAGGGCGATTACCACACGCTGATCCGCGTGAGCCTCAAGACCGAAGCCGGCGAACGCTCGGTCGCGGGTACCTTGTTCGGCAACGCGCAGCCGCGTCTGGTCGAACTGTTCGGCATCAAGGTCGAGGCCGATCTGGCGGGCCACATGCTGTACGTTGTCAACGAAGATGCGCCCGGCTTCATCGGCCGCATCGGCACCACGCTGGGCGAGGCGGGCGTCAATATCGGCACCTTCCACCTCGGTCGCCGCGATGCCGGTGGTGAGGCGGTGGTGCTGCTGTCGGTCGACGAAGCGGTGACCCCGGAACTGGTCGCCAAGGTCCGCGCGCTTCCGGGCGTGAAGACGGTGATGCCGCTCAAGTTCTGATCGATCTGCATTGTTGCGCGGCGGGCTGTCGGGGCGACCCGGCAGCCCGTTTGTGCATTTGCCAACATCGTCACCCCAGCGCAGGCTGGGGTCTCTCTCGGCTCTATCGCTTTGTGCTGCCACGGGGAGACCCCAGCCTTCGCTGGGGTGACGTGTATGGCGATGGTGGATCAGCATCGCTGACAGGTTCCACCGCCCGACGACTCGCGCTAGGGAAGCCCCCATGAACGATACCGGCCTCCTCCCCGAAGGGTTTCACGACCGCCTGCCCCCCGCCGCCGATGGCCTGCGCCGGTTCGAAGGGGCGGTGCTGGGCGTCGCGCATGGCCATGGCTATGAGCAGGTCGACCCGCCGCTCGCCGAGTTCGAGGCGGGGCTGGCCGGGCGGCTGAAGGGTACGGCGGCGACCGATGCGGTGCGCTTCGTCGATCCGGTCAGCCAGCGCACGCTTGCCATCCGGCCGGACATCACGGCGCAGGTCGCGCGGATCGCCGCGACCCGCATGGGGCATCACCCGCGCCCGGTGCGCCTGTCCTATGCCGGGCCGGTGCTGAAACTGCGCGCGAGCGAACTCCGCCCGCGCCGCGCGCTACGCCAGATCGGGGCGGAGCTGATCGGCCTCGACAATGTGGCGGCCGCGATCGAGATCGTGACCGTCGCGGTCGAATCGCTGCGCGCGGCGGGCGTGACCGGCATCTCGATCGACTTCACCCTGCCCGATCTGGTCGCGACGCTGGCCGGTGATCCGCCGGGGCCGCAGCATGACGCGCTGATCGCAGCACTAGATGGAAAGGATGCCGGGCGGGTAGCGGCGATCGATCCCGCCTATCTGCCGCTGGTCGAGGCCGCCGGTCCGTTCGCCGCCGCGCTCGCCCGGCTGCGTGCGACCGATGTGGCCGGACGACTCGCAACGCGGCTCGATGCGATCGAGGCGGTGGTGGCAACGCTGCCCGCCGATGTCGGCGTCACGCTCGATCCGACCGAACGCCACGGCTTCGAATATCAGAGCTGGCTGGGCTTTTCGCTCTTCGCGCGCGACGTGCTGGGCGAAGTCGGGCGCGGCGGCAGCTATGCGGTGTGCCATGCCGATGGCCGCGAGGAAGCGGCGGTCGGCTTCTCGCTCTATGCCGATGCGCTGCTCGATGCGGGACTGGGCGCGCAGGACCGGCGGCGGCTGTTCCTGCCGATCGGCACCACCCCGGAAGCAGCGGCACGGCTGCGCGCCGAAGGCTGGGTCACGGTGGCGGCACTGGCCGAAGGCGATACGCCGCAGGCACAGCTCTGCACCCATGTCTGGGACGGCGACGGCGCGCGGCCGATCGCCTGAATCGAAAAGGGGCGACCGATCGGCCGCCCCCTCTTTTCGCTACTGCAGCGTCGTCGCTTATTCGGCGGCCTTCGGCTTGCGGCCACGGCGCGGCGCGGCTTCGGCGGTGGCTTCGCCGCCTTCGCCGGTCGTACGCGCCTTGCGGCCCAGACCGATGCGCTTCGCCATGTCGCGCCGGCTCTGCGAATAGGTTTCGGCGACCATCGGATAATCGGCACGCAGGCCGTAGCGCTCACGATAGGTTTCCGGCGTCAGGCCGTGGCCCGCGAGGTGACGGCGCAGCGTCTTGTACGGCTTGCCGTCGATCATCGAGATGATGTGATCCTTCGACGCCAGCGACTTGCGCACCGAAACCGCCGCGACATGTTCCTGCTGAGCGGTCGTTTCCTCCGGCTCGGTCGTACCCGACGCCAGGCCCAGTACCGTCGCGTGCATCGTCTGCAGGAATGCCGGAACATCCTCCGCGGCGACGCGGTTGTTGCCGTTGTTCAACCAGGCGATGGTAAGTTCGGTGGCCAGTTCGATCGCATTAAGTTCGGAACTGTCTTCGGTCATGGAGATCTCCTCAATGGCGGCGAAATGCGACGTGTCGGGGAACAGGTCAATGGCTGTGCTGCGGATAATCTTAAATTCGATAGCATTAAGCCGAAAAATTGTCGATCTGGCTCGATGACATACGAATTGTTTATGCGCGGTTGTGTGCAGACAAGGTTACGCCACGCGTTGTGCGCCCGCACAGGTTGCCCCGGCAGCCGGGCGAATATTCTTGGTACAGAGACGTCGCCCATGCCGGGCGGGTCGACCCTGGACAAATGATGTGACTATGACAGCCGCCACCATCGATCGATCAGCGACGATCTGGCACGATATTGCCGATGCGATGCCGATATTGGCGTGGGTCGCCGACGACCATAGCCGATTGCTATGGGGCAATCGATGCTGGCAGATCGACTTCGGCAACACGATCGGGCAGGCGCTGGCGGAGTGCTGCCATGACGGGCCGGGGCGCGAGGCCGTCCGGCGGGCATGGCGGGACGGGGTCGCCACCGACGCACCCTTTGCCCTGTCGTTGCCGTTGATCGCCGGGCAGGGCGACATGCCCATCGGCTTTCGCGTGCGCCCGGATGGCGCGGGGCGCTGGATCGGCATCGCATCGGGCGAGGAATCGCGGCGGCAGGCTGAAACGGACCGTGCCGCCACGCGCGCGGAACTCGACACGCTGACCAACGCGATGCCGCAGATGGTGTGGGCGACCCGCCCGGACGGCCATCATGATTTCTACAACGCGCAATGGTATCGCTTCACCGGAATGCCCGAAGGGTCGACCGATGGCGAAGGGTGGAACGGCATGTTCCATCCTGAGGATCAGGATCGCGCCTGGGCACGCTGGCGGCACAGCCTGCTGACCGGCGACGATTACGAGATCGAATATCGCCTGCGCCATCGCAGCGGGGTCTATCGGTGGGTGCTGGGGCGGGCGCTGCCGGTGCGCGCGGACGATGGGACGATCGTCCGCTGGATCGGAACCTGTACCGACATCGATTCGGCCAAGCGTGCCGCCGAACAGAATGACATTCTGAGCCGCGAACTCAGCCATCGGATCAAGAATATCTTTGCGATCATCAGCGGGCTGGTGCGGATGTCGGCCCGGCGGATGCCGGCGGTCCGCGACTTTGCCGACGATCTGGCGCGACGGATCGCGGCGCTGGGTGCGGCGCACGACCTCGCCCGGCCGCATAGCGACATTTCGCGCCCGCTGATCGGAGAGGCGACGCTGCACCATGTCCTGCGCGACCTCCTGTCGCCCTATGCCGCCGAGCAGTGGCAGATCGCGGGCGACGATGTCGCGATCGACGACCGGGGTGCCACCCCGGTCGCGCTGATCTTCCACGAACTGGCGACCAACGCCGCCAAATATGGCGGGCTGTCGGTGCCGGAGGGGCGGGTGGCGATCGTCACGCTGCTGCAGGGCGATGCGCTGCGTGTCGACTGGTGCGAATCGGGCGGTCCGACGATCGTGGGTGAACCGCAGGCGACCGGTTTCGGTACGCGCCTCGCCGCGCTCAGCATCGAACAGCAGCTGGGCGGTACCATCGCCCGTGACTGGCGATCGGAGGGGCTGGCGGTGCGGATCGATCTCAGCCGCAGCGCGCTGGTGCGCGAACCGACCGCCGACGCAAAGCGCTAAAGCGGTTTCCGATCAGGTCGGATCGTCGGCACGGTGGTGATTTCGGTTCGGGGCAAGGCGCGCGGAGGGAGCGATGCTGAAGCATCGTGACCGACAAGCAACGCTGCGCCGGATCGAAAGCGCCCCGCCGCGCAGCGGTCGCCCGCAGGGTGATGACGGCGGTTCAACCTGATCGGAGACCGCTCTAAGGTTCTTTCGGACCAGATCGAACCGCCGTGCTCGCCCTGCGGACGACCGCTGCGCGGCGCGCATCTCGCAGTCCGTAGCGGCGGCGGCGGCCGCTCGAACGGATCGGAACCCGTTCCGAACGAAAAAGGGGGCGGCACTCCGTGGAATGCCGCCCCCTTTCCTGCGTCGTCTGGCGATCAGTTGCCGAAGGTACGCTGCCACCAGCCGCGGCGCGGTGCTGCCGACGCGTCGGTGGCTTCTTCAGCCTCTGCTTCGCCCGTTTCCGCGGGTGCTTCGGCCGCCGGGGCTTCCACCACCGGTGCGGGTGCTTCGACCTGCGCTTCTGCCGCTGCCGGTGTCTTGCGACGCGGCGCGCGACGCTTCTTCGGCGCGGCCTCTGCCTCGGCTTCCGCCGCGACCGGGGCAGGGGCTTCCGCTTCGGCTTCCACGACCGGCGCGGCATCGGCCTTGCGCTTGCGGGTCCGCTTCGGCTTGGGCGCTTCCGCTGCCGGCTCGACCTCGACGGTCGGCGTCGCGACCGGTTCCGGGGTGACGATCGACGCGGCGTCGCCGGCCTCGACGATTACCGGCTCTGCCGGAGTCGCTTCTGTCGCGCCATCGACCTTGGCGCGGGCGCTGGGGCGACGGCGGGTGCGCTTGGGCGCAGGGGCGGGGGCTGCCTCTACGACCTCCGGCTCGGCGATCGGTTCGGCCGTGGCAGGCGCTTCGGGCACTTCTGGCGCCGTGTCGGTCGAGTCGTCCTCGGCCGGCAGGTCGGCGATCGCACCGGCACCATCGGCCGCATCGAACGCGCCGTCGCCGCGACGACCACCGCGACGGCCGCGACGGCGACGCTTGCGCCGGGTGCCTTCGTCGCCCTGTTCGGCTTCGGGGGCGGCGTCGGTCGAAACCTCGGCGTCCGCTTCGTCCTCAGGAGCCTCGCCTTCGCCATCGTCCGCATCCTCGGCGGTCTCGGCCTCGTCGCTGCTGTCGCCGTCCTCCCGGTTGCGACCGCGACGTCCGCGGCGGCGGCGGCGGCGCTTGCCACGGCCTTCGCCTTCGTCGTCGCCACGCGGCGCGCGGACGGTTTCCTCGACCGTGTCCTCCTCGACCTCCTCGTCGATCTCGTCCTCGATCTCGTCATAGGCATCGTCTTCATCGTCGACGATGACCAGCGGTTCGATCTTGGGCGGGTGTGCGGGCGGCGGGCCGGAGGCTTCGACCGCCATGCGCGCGCCCTCGATCTCGGCATCGGGCACGATCTCGACCGTCACGCCATAGCGGTCCTCGACCTCGGCAATGTCGGCGCGCTTCTTGTTGAGGACGTAGAAGGCCGCTTCCTGGCTGGCGCGCAGCTGGATCAGCGAGCCGCGGCCGCGGGCGGCCTCATCCTCGATCAGGCGCAGCGCCGACAGGCCCGCCGACGATGCGGTGCGGACCAGACCCGTACCCTCGCAATGCGGGCACTGGCGGGTCGATGCCTCCAGCACGCCGGTGCGCAGCCGCTGGCGGCTCATTTCCATCAGGCCGAACGCAGAGATGCGGCCGACCTGGATACGGGCGCGATCGTTCTTCAGCGCCTCCTTCATCGCCTTCTCGACCTTACGGACGTTCGAGCCATGGTCCATGTCGATGAAGTCGATCACGACCAGACCGGCCATGTCGCGCAGCCGCAGCTGGCGCGCGATTTCTTGTGCCGCCTCCAGGTTGGTCGCGGTCGCGGTCTGCTCGATATTGTGTTCGCGGGTCGAGCGGCCGGAGTTGATGTCGATCGACACCAGGGCCTCGGTCGGGTTGATGACCAGATAGCCGCCCGACTTCAGCTGCACGACCGGATTGTACATCGCGGCCAGCTGATCTTCGACATGCGCGCGCTGGAACAGCGGCACCGCGTCGGCATATTGCTTCACCCGGCGCGCGTGCGCGGGCATCAGCAGGCGCATATATTCCTTGGCGTGGCGGAAACCGTCCTCGCCTTCGACGATCACCTCGTCGACATCTTTGTTGTAAATGTCGCGGATCGCGCGCTTCACCAGGTCGCTGTCGCCATAGACCAGAGCCGGCGCCGACGACGTCAGCGTCTGTTCGCGAATCCCGTCCCACAGGCGGGCGAGATAGTCGAAGTCGCGCTTGATCTCCTGCCGGCTGCGCTGCAGCCCGGCGGTGCGGACGATGCAGCCCATCGACGCCGGCAGCGTCAGTTCTGCCATGATCGACTTCAACCGCTTGCGGTCGGCGGCCGAGCTGATCTTGCGCGAAATGCCGCCGCCATGCGCGGTGTTGGGCATCAGCACGCAGTAGCGGCCGGCAAGCGACAGGTAGGTGGTCAGCGCCGCGCCCTTGTTGCCGCGCTCTTCCTTCACGACCTGCACCAGCAGCACCTGCCGACGGCGGATCACGTCCTGGATCTTGTAGCGGCGGCGCAGGTTCAGCCGGCGCTGGCGCAGCGCCTCGACCGCGGCATCGTCGCCGCCGCCCTTGCGCGGACGGCGGGCCGGGGCTTCGCCTTCCTCCTCGTCGTGATGGTCGTCGTCGTCCTCGTCACGCTCGACGACTTCGACGCCATCCTCATGCTCGTCGTCATGATCGTCGTAATCGAGGTCGTCGTCATGGTCGCCGGCACGCAGCGCGGCTTCCTCGGCGGCGTGCTCGGCCTCTTCGGCCAGCAGCGCGTCGCGGTCTTCCTTCGGGATCTGATAATAGTCGGGGTGGATTTCCGAAAAGGCGAGGAAGCCGTGGCGGTTGCCGCCGTAATCGACGAACGCCGCCTGCAACGACGGTTCGACCCGCGTCACCTTGGCCAGATAGATATTGCCCTTGAGCTGCTTGCGCTCGGCCGATTCGAAATCGAATTCCTCGATCCGGTTACCCTTGACGACGGCGACCCGGGTTTCCTCCCGGTGGCG
>CAJYRU010000408.1 GCA_913777295.1 uncultured Sphingomonas sp.
GAGCGGACCGACGATGTCGGCACCGGCCCAATGCGGCTTGGGCGTCGGCAGCATCCGGCCGTCCGCGACGGAGATCGGACCGAAGCTCGCGATGCCGATCGCTTCGGGACGATGTTCGTCGCGCCACTCGGCCAGCTTCTGCGCCAGCGCGCCCAGCGTTTCGTCGGGCGTCGTCGTGGGAACGCGAAAGCGGTCGAGGATCGTGTCGCCATGGCCGATCACCGCGATCGATTTGGTCCCGCCCAGCTCGACACCGGCAACCATCCTGTTCGCAATCATCGCCCGATCCTCTCCGCGTGGACCCGATCCTGCCGCACCGGCAATGGTCGCGGCAAGCCGGGTTGTTGTCCGCCGCCGTTACCGGCTTTGGCAATCGTTTGCAATTCTTTGGGGAGCTCGACACATAATGCTGGCAGAGCACGGGAATATGTTCGTACAAGCACGGCCATGGACGACAATGCCGCTTCCCATGTCCGCGTGCGGACGATCGCTGATCTCGCCCGGCTGGCGGGTGTATCTCCCGGCACCGTGTCGCGTGCGCTGGCCGGCAAGTCGCTGGTCAATGCCGAAACCCGCGACCGGATTCAGGCGCTTGCCGCCGAACACAGTTTCCGCCCGAACCAGATGGCCAGCCGCCTGCGGACCCAGCGGACCGGGGTGATCGGGGTCGTCGTGCCGCTGGGCCATGAACGGCGGCAGCATCTGTCCGACCCGTTCTTCATGACGATGCTCGGCTTCCTCGCCGACCGGCTCACCGAGGACGGCTATGACCTGATGCTGTCGCGGGTCATTCCCGATGCGACCGACTGGCTGGAACGGATCGTCGATTCGGGCATGATGGACGGGGTGCTGCTGATCGGTCAGTCGGACCAGTTCCACACCATCGAACGCGTCGCCCGCCGCTATCGCCCGCTGGTCGCCTGGGGCAGCAGCAACCTGCCCGGACAGGTGCATTGCGCGGTCGGCACCGACAATATCGCCGGCGGGCGCCTGGCCGGCGAACGGCTCATCGAACGTGGCGCGCGGCGCATCGCGTTCCTCGGCGAACTGCGCGCGCCCGAAATCCGCCAGCGGTGCGAGGGCGTGGCACAGGCGCTGGCAATGGCCGGCATCGCGCACCCGCCGATCCAGCTCGACACCCATCTCGCCTCCGACATCATGGAACAGGAAATCGCCGCGCATCTCGACCGCGTCGGTGCAGAGATTGACGGCATCGCGGCTGCGTCCGACGTGATCGCGCTGACCGCGCTGCGCGTTCTTGCCGACCGGGGTGTTCGCGTACCCGCCGACATGCCGGTAGTCGGCTATGACGATCTGCCGCTCGCGGTCAGCGCCGTGCCCCGCATCACCACCGTGCGCCAAGACATTGCCAGGGGTGCGAACGAGATGGTGTCCGCGCTGTTCCGCCGGATCGCGGGCGAGGACGCGCCGTCGGTGGTGATGACGCCGATGCTGGTCGAACGTGATTCGGCGTGATCGCGGTGCGGGGCAGGGGCATAACGCCCTTGCGCAGCCACCGCGCCCGACGCTATCGCACGCGTGCGTAAGCGTGGGGCCTGTAGCTCAATGGTTAGAGCTGGCCGCTCATAACGGCTAGGTTGCGGGTTCGAGTCCTGCCGGGCCCACCAATGCTTGTGCCGCGCGGCATTTGCGACTAGGGCCGCGCTTCGCGTCGGGGAGTGGCGCAGTCTGGTAGCGCGCCTGCTTTGGGAGCAGGATGTCGCAGGTTCGAATCCTGTCTCCCCGACCATCCGCCATCAACGCTACGCACCGACCAGGCTCGACCGGTCGATTTCCGCGATCGAGCGTGCGCCGGTGAGCGCCATGGCGACGCGCATTTCGCTATCGAACAGGGTCAGCAGGCGGGTGACGCCGGCTTCGCCCGCAGCGGCGAGCGCGTAGATGAAGGCGCGGCCGATCATTGTCGCATCGGCCCCCAGCGCCAGCATCCGCACCACGTCCAGCCCCGAGCGGATGCCGGAATCGGCAAGGATCCTGATGTTGCCGTTGACCGCATCGGCAATGGCGGGGAGTGCGCGGGCGGTGGAGAGGACGCCGTCGAGATGCCGCCCGCCATGGCTCGACACGACGATGCCGTCGGCACCGAACCGGACCGCGTCGCGGGCGTCGTCGGCGTCCAATATGCCCTTGATGACCATCCGTCCCTGCCAGAAATCGCGAATCCATTCGAGGTCACGCCACGCGATCGACGGGTCGAAATTGGCGCCCAGCCAGCCGATATAATCGGCCAGCGCGGTGCGCGTACCGCGATAGGCGGAAATGTTGCCCAGGTCGTGCGGCCGCCCGAACATGCCGACATCCTATGCCCAGCGGGGATGGGTAAGCGCCTGCATCATGCGCTGCAGGGGCGCGCCCGGCCCCGACATGCCCGAATGCGCGTCGCGATAGCGGGCACCCGGCACCGGCATGTCGACCGTGAAGACCAGCGTCGTCACCCCCGCCGCCTGTGCGCGTTCAAGGGCGTCGCGCATGAAGCCGCGATCCTTCAGCACATAGAGCTGGAACCAGATCGGGGCGGGGGAGGCGGCCTGCACCTCGCGGATCGGGCAGACGGAGACGGTGGACAGGGTAAAGGGCACTCCCTTTGCCCCCGCCGCCCGCGCCGCCTGCACCTCGCCCCGGCGCGCATACATGCCGGTCAGCCCGACCGGCGCCAGCACGACCGGCATGGCCATGCGCGTTCCGAACAATTCGGTTTCGAGGTTCAGGTCTGCAACGTCGCGCAACACCCGCTGGCGCAGCGCCACGTCGGACAGGTCGTCGATGTTCCGGCGCAGCGTCTGTTCGGCATAGGCACCGCCATCGATATAGTGGAACAGGAACGGCCGCAGGCGGCGGCGCGCGGCGGCACGAAAATCGGTAGGCGCGGACACGATCGTGGCAACAGCCTCAGCGGTGGACGATCCGGGATAGGGGGATGATGGCCGCTCCGCCATAGCGCGCGGCGCCGGCATCGTCCGCCGTCATCGCGTCATGTCACCAGGCAGGTTGGTCGGGCGACTGTAGGGAGGGGCGCCGCACGCTGTGGGGCAGGCCAAGGCGCCGCCGGATAGTGTCGCGCGACGGGGCGCATGAGCAGGGCTGACGCTACAGCCAGCTTCCTGGACGATCGCTCCCGCCAAATCGTCACTCCCGGTCACGCGGAAGCCCATAAGTGCCAGTAAGCACGAATCCGTCCGAAACGTCAGAGGCGATGGATGCCCGCCTGCGCGGGAACGGCGATAATTTGCGATAGGCGATGAATGTTGATCGGCCCGAACGGGGTGCCCCGGTGGGAGCCGGTCCCCGCGCAGGCGAACGCCGAATCGCCGGAATTTGTACCGCGTTGCAGCGCGAAATATTCGCTAACCGGCTTGTCGCAAAGGTGCCGCAATCGCGCCACCGTGCTGCTGGCCGCGTAACGATCCGGACCGGACGCAAAAAAAAGGGCGCCACCGTTGCCGGGACGCCCTTTCTTCCGAATTCCGGTTTCCCGCGTCGCATAGGGACGCGAGAACGGGAATTACATGCCGTTGTGCTCGGCTGCGTTCTCGATCGCGTCCGAAGCGTCTTCGGCGTTTTCCGAAGCGTTCATCAGGTCGGCCGCAACGGCTTCGTTCGAGGTGTTTTCAGCCTGGGCTTCCAGGTTGTCGGCCAGCATTTCCAGGTTGTCCGAAGCTGCGTCGGCAGCGTTGTCGGTCGGGGTGTTCTTGCA
>CAJYRU010000409.1 GCA_913777295.1 uncultured Sphingomonas sp.
CGCGCCTGCAGCTTCGTCACCATCTCACCGGTACGCGGCAACGGGCCGGCGGCAATATAGCGCCCCTTTTCGCGCAGCATCGGCGCGAGAATTTCGCTGTACCAGCCATTGCCGGGCCAGATTTCGACCACGGTATCGGTCGGCTTCACCCCGAAGAACGCCAGCGTCTCCGCCGGATGGCGATATCGGTCGCGCGCGACATTGGCCGGGCTGCGCAACGGCGACGCAATCGCGCTGGCAAGCGGCCCGCGTGGTGCCTGGGCCGGGGCGGGGGTGAGTGCCAGCAGCGCGATACTTAGGGCTGGCAGGAACAGGGCGGTTCGACGCATGGGGAAACTCCTGAATGGAGGAACGGGTGGACGACGCACACAGGTGGTTATGGACGATTGCGGGCGTCTCGGCGATGCTCTTTGCGGTATCGGTGCTGGCGGAACGTCGCCGTACCCTGCGCCGCGATCCCGACCGGGTCGGCTGGATGCCATGGACGCTGGTCCAGTTGATCGCAGTGCTGCTGGTCGTGTTCGCGGTGGCGATGGCGTTGAAATAGACCCGATGTGCGACTCCATTCCCGCCAAAGATGGGGTCGTTGTCGCTATCCAGTAATTTCGAAGCTATCGTAAGGAACATGCAGCCCGCCGCCAGCCAAAAGTCCCGCATCTGTCTCAACTTCGCGGCGGAAGGCCTCACCGCCTACTGCAACCGGGAGGCGCTGATTGATCTGCGCAATCAACTGGACTGGCTTATCTCGTCGCCACCGGAGGATAGCTACCACTGCCATACCCTGCTGACCCTTGAGAATGACGAAAGCAGGTTCGGCGGAAAAAGGCCGCGAAATGCGGGCGTATCCTTCTCGCAAGGTGTCGAGGTGATGCAGGAAGCGGACATCGAAAATGGTGACTGCGTCGACTTGACCTTCATGATCGTATCGGATGCAATGCTCGACGATCTGCAAAAACATCAGCGGTGAGAGCGGGGGTTTGCCGCCAAAAAGCTGTCGTCTAATAGAAATTGGCCAGCGTCAGCGATCGTTCGGTGCCGTCGCATAGCGCCAGCTTCACGACCCGCCCCGGCGTGTCCGTGCCCCAGCGGACATCGACGCCGCCGTCGGGGGTCAGCGAAACCGGCTTTCCGTCGACGGTGCAGATCAGCTCGTTCGCCTTCCAGCCGGCCTTCGCCGCCGGGCCGCCAGCCATTACGTGCAGCACGCGCAGCCGGGCGCGATCATAGCCGAGCAGCAGCCCGCTGGTCGACTTGAGCGGCGGGGGCGGGGCATCGGGGTTGGGGACGACCACCATCTGCCCGGCGGCGGGGTCGAGCAACACGCGGTAGCGCAGCAGCAGGCCGGTGCCGATCCGTCCGGCGACGCGCACCTGTTTCGTGAAGCCGCCATCGCCCTCGATCCGGAGTTCGATCGGGCCGGTCGTCACCCCGCCCAGCGCGACCTTGTCGGTCACGGTCAGCCCGGCATCGACCACCCCGCCCGCACCGAACGCGATGGTCGAGGTGAGGCGCGCCCCCTTGATCGCGCTCGCGCGCCACTGGCTGCGCGCGATGCTGAGCGATCCGCCGTCGCCGGTATCGACCAGCAGCGGGCGGACGCGGCGCTTCCCCAGCGTCGCTTCGGTCAGGTACAGTCCGCTGCCCGCCTGCACCGTCATCGGTATGCGGGTGCCGGCAAAGGGCATCCGGCCGCTCGGCAACAGCCGAAACCGGCGATTGGCGAAGTCGATGTCGATCGCATGGGGTGCGATCAGGTCGGTGCCGACCAGCACCTCGGCATCGCCCGATGCGCTGGCGAGCAATTTGGGCAGATCGATCACCGCGACCCGCCCGCCGCTGCGGCTGAACGCGCCGAACGCGACCGTCTTCGTCGCGGCCCAGTCGACGCGGATCGCGCCGCCCAGTGCGATGCCCGACGCGGCATCCTGCGTATCGACCGACAGCTTCGCCCGCCGCGCGAATTCCCGGCTGACCGCGCTATGGTTGAGGCCGGTGTCGAGCAGCGCCTGCGCCGTCATGCCGTCGATCGTCATCGCAAAGCGCAGATGGTTGGCGCTGGTCAGCGTGAAGGGCACCCAGCGCGCTTCCGCATCGGCGGCCAACAGGCCCTGCGCAGGGGCGGCGACGGGCGCGCACAGCAGCAGCGCAAGGAGCAGGCGGAGCATCACCGCCCGATTGTAGGCTGCCTAAGTCCTTCAGGCTACAGGCATGCTTCCAGCAGCGCCTGGTCGAAGCCATATTGCTTCGCCTTGTCCAGCGTATAGGGGCGCATCCCCATCGAACGATATTCGCCGATGATCTTGCCGTCGGCGCTCTCGTCGAGATATTCGAACTTGAACAGTTCCTGGGTAACGATCACCGGGCCTTCCATCCCGATGACCTCGGTGATGTTCGTCACGCGGCGGGAGCCGTCGCGCAGGCGCTTCACCTGTACGATCAGGTCGACCGAATCGGCGATCTGGCGGCTGATCGCCTCCTTCGGCACCTTGATGTCCGACATCATCACCATGTTCTCCATACGCGCCAGGCATTCGCGCGGGGAGTTGGAGTGGAGCGTCGCCATCGATCCGTCGTGGCCGGTATTCATCGCGGCGAGGAGATCGAAACACTCGCTGCCGCGGATTTCGCCCAGGATGATCCGGTCCGGGCGCATACGCAGGGCGTTCTTCACCAGGTCGCGGATGGTGATTTCGCCCTGTCCCTCCAGGTTCGGCGGGCGCGTTTCGAGCGGCAGCCAGTGCGGCTGTTGCAGGCGCAGTTCGGCCGCGTCCTCGATGGTCAGCACGCGTTCGCCCGGGTCGATCATCTTCGACAGGGCGTTCAGCATCGTGGTCTTGCCCGAGCCGGTACCGCCGGAAATCACGATGTTGAAGCGGCTGGCCCCGGCGACCTTCAGCGCGGTTGCCATCTTGGTACTCATCGATCCGAAGCCCGCCATCATGTCGATGGTGATCGGCTTGGCCGAGAATTTACGGATCGAGATCGCGGTGCCCTTGAGGCTCAAGGGCGGCACGATCACGTTGACGCGGCTGCCGTCCTTCAGGCGGGCGTCGGCCAGCGGCGTCGTCTGGTCGACGCGGCGGCCGACCGAGTTGCAGATGCGCTGCGCGATCTGGAACAGATGCTCCTCGTCGCGGAAGGCGATGTTTGCGAGTTCCAGCTTGCCCTTGCGTTCGACGAACGTCTGTTCGGGACCGTTGACCATGATGTCGCTGATCGCCGGGTCGGCCAGCAATTCCTCCAGCGGGCCCAGCCCCAGCAGTTCGTCGACCAGCACCTTTTCCAGCGCGAACTGTTCGCGCCGGTTGAGCGTCAGCTTGAGTTCGGCCAGCACCTCGCCCACGATCGGGCGGAATTCCTCGGCCAGTTCGTCCTTGGTCAGCGTGGCGGCGGCTTCGGGGTCGACGCGTTCGAGCAGGCGGGGCAGCACCTGTTCCTTGATCCGGTGGATCGACGTTTCGAAACCTTCGACCCGGCTGTTGCCGGCATCGCCCGACAGCGCCTGCCGGTCGGCGAGCCGCTGCATCGCGTCGCCCACGCCCTGCGGCAGGGCGCTGGCCTGTTCGCCGGGCATCGGCTCCGCCTCGCCACCGGGCAGTGGCACCTGGCCCAGCGGCGGGAATTGCGTCATGCCGTCCAGATCGGCCGTACGCGCCGGTGCCGATCCCTGCATCGGGCGGGCGACGCCGAAGGAAGGTCTGCCGCCCGATCCGCCCAATCCGCTGCGCCGTCCGAATGCGTTCACGCTTGCCACCCCATCGAATCCTTGGGGGCGAGCCTAGGCGACAAGCTTTTACAACTTCCTAACCACGCAGGACGGCGCGTGTCCTGACATGGAAAGGGCGGAGCATGTCGCCATGCCCCGCCCCCCGATACCTGCCGAAGCGTGTCGGATCAGATGTGGATCGGCTTGCCCTGCACTGCCATCGCCGCTTCCTTCAGCGCCTCGGCATGGGTCGGGTGCGCGTGGCAGGTGTAGGCGATGTCCTCGCTGGTCGCGCCGAATTCCATCGCCTGCGCCGCCTGCGCGATCATCGTGCCGGCAAGGCTCGACACGATCCACACGCCGACGACGCGGTCGGTCTTGGCATCGGCAATGACCTTCACGAAGCCGTCGGTGTCGCGGTTGGTCTTGGCACGGCTGTTCGCGGCGAATGGGAACTTGCCGACCTTCACCTCGCCCGCTTCCTTCGCGGCTTCCTCGGTCAGGCCGACGCCGGCGATTTCGGGCATGGTATAGACGACCGACGGGATCACGGCGTGGTTCACGATGCCGGTCTGGCCGGCGATGAACTCGGCGACGGCGACGCCCTCGTCCTCGGCCTTGTGCGCCAGCATCGGGCCATGGACCACGTCGCCGATAGCCCAGATGCCGTCGACCTTCGTGCGGAACTCGTCGTCGATATCGACCTGCCCGCGCTGGTTGACCGACAGGCCCGCCTTGTCGAGCGCGAGGCCCTCGGTGTTCGCACGGCGGCCGATCGAGACCAGCACCGCATCGGCGGTGATCGTCGTCGCTTC
>CAJYRU010000410.1 GCA_913777295.1 uncultured Sphingomonas sp.
GAATGCTTCTACAACCCGACCCGGCGGCACTCGACCCTGGGTTACCTCAGCCCCATCGACTTCGAAATGGAAGCTGGTGTAGCCTGAACGAGCCTATCTCGGTGTCCGCCAAACCGGCAGCAGGCCAGCCATTGTCGCCAGCCGCGGCCTTCTCCGCATCCGTCAGCAGGCGCGGGCGCAGCACCTCCACGCCGTGACCGATCAGGATCTGACCGAACGCTTCACGCTCCGCTTCCCACGCCTTCTGCTTTTCCGGGAACAGATCGGCAAAGTCGCCGCCGTCTTTCAGCGCGTCCACGCTCGCGCCGTCGAGGAACCGGGTATCATCGCTTGCGGCCATGTTCTTGGAAAAGGCGACCTGGGATTGGGTCAGTACCACTGTGCGCAGGGGCGCGAACTCGCTTTCGACATGAACTCGCGTCATTGATTCCGACTTTCCGTTCCAGGTGGATGCTGCAGTTGCAGCTATGGCGGGACTGGCAGCCAGTCCGACTGCCGCGCCTGACAGCATGGTCCGACGGGATATTGTCATCGTTGATGATCCTGAAAAGAAACAGGGATGCCCCTCCTTCCGCCAGTCGCGGTTCGGCCAGTGACCCGATCAAACAGCCAGTTGTAGGCGACGGTGTAGGGCAGGATGAAAAGGAGGAAGGCGGCCTCGACGACCACTGCCTGCACCAGTGTGATGCTCAGCCACCAGGCGGCAAGCGGCACGCAGGTGAGCACCAGCCCCGCCTCGAAGCCGATCGCATGGGCGACGCGTACGCCAAGCGTCCGTCCCTCAAGCGGGACGTGCCGATCGAAGATCCAGTTATAGGCGAGGTTCCAGAGCGTCGCGATCGTCGACATCATGACCGACAAGAGCCCGGTGTTCGCCAATGGTCTATCGAGGGCATAGGCCACCACCGGCGAGCAGATCGCGACGGCAATAATCTCGAAGCCGATCGCATGGACGACGCGTTCTCGGATACTGCGAAGTTGGTGACCCATGGTTCACTCCCTTGCTTGACGACAAGGGATCTAGCGCGTCTTTAGCGATAGCTAACAATGAGCAGCCATCGGTTTGATCGATATGTCATTTGCCCCCGAACTCCTCCGCGCCTTCGTAGCCGCAGCGACGACCGGCAGCTTTTCCGCGGCCGCACGCTCGATGGGACGATCGCAGTCGACCGTCAGCGCGGCGATCGCCAATCTAGAGGTCGATGTCGGCGTTCCGCTGTTTGAGCGCGGATCGCGCCATAACCGGCTGACCGAGGCAGGCGTACAGGTTCTGGGTCACGCTCGCGCGATCCTGGCCGCACACGAGCGGTTGGAGACACTGAGCATCCGTCTCGCCGACCGGGTCGAGCCCGTAGTGTCGCTCGCGCTATCGGATGCCTTCCATTTCGATCCGGAGGGCGCGATCACCAAGCGGTTCATCGCACGCTTTCCGGACACCGCGCTTCATTGCAGCGCGGCGGAGACCGAGGAGATCATCGCCCGGCTTCAGGCACGAACGACCACGATCGGCATCGGGCCAGTGCAGCCGCACTACCCGCATGACATCACCGCGGCGCGCCTCAGCCATGCCTCGCCCTTCGGCGTCTATGCTGCCACCGATCACCCGCTCGCCATTCGCGATGACCTGGTCGACGATGACCTGTCGGAGTGGCGATGCCTTTATCTCAGTCGGAACCCCGGTGACGACGCCGCGAACCACGTCAACGGATGGTCCGCGCCCGATTACCTGACCCTGCTGGAAATGGCGGCGCAGAGCTTTGGTTGGGCAGTCTTGCCAAGTGCGATGGTAAAGCGCTTCAGCCACGGACGGCTGAGCCCGCTCCAGCTTCGCGCCCCGCTGTTGCCGGTAGCGATGGATGTCGTCTGGTCGCGCCAGCATCTGCCGGGCCCCGCAGGCCTTTGGCTGATTGAGCAGATTTGCACCTAGCATTACGCTTGCGTTTTTGATCGAACATGTGACCGTTGTGCGGCGGCTTGATGGGCCCGTCGCCAGCATGACGAGCGAGACGTGCCGGTGCCAGCCATGTCGGGAGCGGGTTTCGTTATGGTCAAGGCCGAGTTCGTTCTTCGCCGTCTCGAAGCTGTTCGCCGATGCTGCCACGCGCGCTTGGCTGAACAAGGGCCGCATCCGCGCTTTCACCTCGTGTAGCGATGATGCCCAAAGCTCCAGCGTCGCCTTGATCGAAGCTCCCGTCACCACAACCTCCCTCGCCATGGTCACCCATTGATTCAGAGCATGATCAAAAACGCAACTGTAATGCTAGAAAGTTGGGTGGAGGGTCATTGCGAGCAGCCAGAAGGGCGTGCGCAGGGAGCTATTATAGGCGGCCTGAGGCTTATTCGCTGGATTTCCTTTGAATGAGCCGCATTCGGCTTGCATTGGCCGGGCAAATGAAGGACTAATCGGGAAACAAAATAGCGGGGATTCACTCGCCAGGCATACGAGTGCAAACGCACCACGGGGCCGTAGAATGGGAGAGGGTCCTATGTCTGCGGTCTATTCGCTATCGTCATGCATTGAATGGCAGTTCGCCGAAGCTGGAGCGCTGGATGCGCGTCTTCGTGCGGCCAAGTCGGCTGGGTTAGAGCTGGCCGAATTTCACCTTTGGCGCGACAAGCCCATCGACGCGCTCGCGGTGGCGCTCTCGGACACGGGAATGCGGCTGACCAGCCTGTGCGTCGATCCGCGCCGCTCGATCGTCGATCCCGCCGAGCGGGAGGAGATGGTCACCGCCGTTCGCGAAACCATCGCCGCCACCGCCAAGCTTGGCAAGCCCGCCCTGATCGTCGCCTCGGGTTTCCGGGTGGAGGGCATGAGCGAGCAGGAGCATTTCGACAACGCCGTGGCCGCCTTGCGCGCCGCGGCCGATGCGGCGGAAGAGGCGGGCGTCATGCTCCTGCTCGAGCCGCTCAACACCCGGCTTTTCGCGACCATGTATCTGGTCAGCACCACGCTCGGCCTCGATCTGGTCGAGGCGGTGGGCAGCCCGAACCTGCGTCTCCTGTACGATGTCTGGCACAGCGCCGTGATGGGGGAGGACATGCGCACGGTACTCACCGGGCGTATTGATCTGGTCGCCCATGTGCAGGTCGCCGATATGCCCGACCGCAACGAGCCGGGGACCGGCACCGTCGATTGGCGCGAGGTATCGCAGACCTTGCGCGACCTTGACTATACCGGCGCCATCGGTCTCGAATATTTTCCGACGTTGCCCATGGAGCAATCGCTGGCCCTTTCGCAAAAAGCGCTGGCCGACTGACGCACATCCGCTGCTTCCCAGTCTTGAACGGGTCATCGTCATGCAAAAAAGCGAATTGGGCTTTGTCGAGCGCCTGAGTTACGGCTTTGGCGACATGGGAACCAGTCTGGCCTACAATATGGCCAGCGGTTTCCTGCTGTTCTACTATACCAATGTCGTGGGCTTGCCCGCAGCGTCGGTCGGCACGGTATTTCTGGTCGCGCGGCTATTGGACGCCGTGGTCGATGTGCTGGTCGGCATCGGGGTCGACAAGACGCGCACCCGCTGGGGGCGCACCCGCGTCTATTTCCTGGTTACGGCCATTCCCTATGCGCTGTTGACCGTTGCCGTGTTCTCGATGCCCGCATGGAGCCAGGGCGCACAGCTGGTCTATGCCTTTGTCACCTTCAAGGCGCTGGGTATCGTCATGTCGCTTCAGGCGATCCCCTATACCGCGCTGATGCCGATGATGACGCTGGACGGCAAGGAACGGCTGCGGCTTTCGGGCTTGCGCTCGATCGGCACCGCGACCGGCGTCGTGCTGGGAACGGCGGCGGTCATGCCATTGGTCGGTTTGCTGGGCGGAGGAAACCAGCAGCGAGGGTTCACGCTTGTCGCCGTGCTGTTCGCGATCGTCGGGCTGATCTGCACGCTGGCGCTCTTCCGCAACTGCAAGGAGCGGTACGAGGATGATGCCCCGCCGGGCTTCGCCATTCTTTCCGCGGTCGGCGAGATGTTGCGCAACCGTGCCTGGCTGGTCGTCTTCTTCCATTGCCTGCTCTATTTCGCGCGCTTCGGCATGATGATGGCCGCCACCGCTTATTTCGCCATCGACGTCATGAAGCGGCCATGGATGATCTCGGTCATGCTGCCCGCCGTCGCGGGTATGCTGCTCCTGTCCGCCTTCTTCGCGCCCGCGATCCTGACGCGTACGGGCCTGCGGAACGGTACGGCCGGCGCGCTCGCCATCGCGGCGGTGCTGTTCGGGGCCTTGCCCTTCGTTCAGGGGAACGTCCCGGTATTTCTCGGCTTCTATGTCGCAGGCTGCCTGTCGACCTCGATCACGATCACCTCGACCTATGCGATGATCGCGGAAACCGTGAATTATCACGAGGCGAAGTTCGGCGCCCGTCGCGAGGGGCTGTTATCCGCAGGCATCAGCCTTTCGACGAAGCTTGGCATGGCGCTGGGCACGGCCGGTTTTGCTTATGTGTTGGGTGCATTCGACTATGCCCCCGGCCATGTCAGCGACGCCGCGCGGGAGGCCATAAGGTGGACCTATAGCGGCGGCGCGGTGGCGGTGCTCGCCGTCCAGACGCTCGTCGTTCTCTGCTGGCCCCGGACGGGACCGGCCAAGCCCTAGTCACGCACATTCGGATGTCGCGCCGCGACGCATCCGGGAAAACGATGGAAACCGTCATGAACAAAGATACGATCGGCATAAGCCTGGATCTGATCAATCGTCATTATCAGGAACCGAACCGAAACCGGTATGAAGGCAGATATTTCTGGGAGGAGCTGTATCCGCTGATCAGCGCGAGCGGCTTTCGCGCGATCGAGATCCCCTATGAGCCGGTCTGGCAGTTTGGCGGCCGCAGCGGCGTTCCGATGAACCGCTATTGCATCAACACAAAATATCAAAGCGCCGCCAATTATCGGGACGTATTGCGCCAAAGCGGCATCGACCGGGTCGTCGGCGTTACCTTCGATCCCAATCTGTTCATGCGCAATGACAATCTGGGCTTCTTCTTCGGCGCCAGCGGCCATTTCGCGGGCGAGGCGCTTGCCCATGCCGCCGACCTTGGTGCCGACTATTTCGCGATCAGCCCGTCGGCCTTTTACGGACGGATGGCGCATTATCACCCGGATCTCGACGCGAAGATGGATGACATCGTCGCGGGAGTGACCGAACTGCTTCAGGGCCTGGCCGCCAAGGCGCAGGAGGTGGGCGTCACCCTGGTGCTCCGTAACGAATATTGGAGCCTTTTCCGGGGCGAGCGCATCCTTCCGCTGCTCGACGCCCTGCCTGAAAGCGTCACGCTCGACGTCGATACCGCGACCTTGACGATCGCGGGCGTCTCGCCCGCTGCGTTCATCAGCGCGCATATCGGCCGGATCGGCTGCGTGCACCTCACCGATACCGATTTCGTCGATACGGACGAGACATGGAAGAGCCCAAACCCGGAATTCCCGGCCGGACGGGCCACGCAGGTGTTCCGCGATCCCGGAACCGGATCGGCCGATCTGTCGCGGATCGTCCAGCTGCTGGATGGTTTGGGCTATGACGGACCGGTCGTTTGCAGCGCCCGCCAGACACGCGATCCGTTCCGCGCCCTGCTGCGCACCCGTGCCTTCCTCAACCAACTGCCGAACCAGGCCGGACGGAGTTCCCTGTGATGCCCAATATCCGCTACGCCAATATGAGCCATTGGAAGGCTATCCCCTATCGGCAGATCGAGAACTTCCGCGACTTCTATTACGAGAACAATACGAACTCCGCCTATTATTCCGACTGGGACACGATCCTGAAATACCAGGCGGCGCTCGGCTTTGACGGTATCGAGATCGCGCCCTGGGACCTGGCCGACATCCTGCCCCTGTTCGGCTCGCCAGAGGCGTTCACCGCGTTCGCAAAGGAGCGCGGCGTCGATGTGATCGGGATGTTCCACGGCGCCCATGCCTCGCATGCCGCCGACCATTTCGAGGAAGCGGTGCGTTCGGGGCGAGAGGCCGTGGACACGATCGTGAAGTTTGGCGGCACCTATATGAACACCTGCCCGACCAACAACTATTACGGGTCGGGTCCGCTGTCGCGCGAACAGGTTCAGCAATGCGCCCGGACGATCAACGAGATCGGTCGCTATGCGACCGACCACGGCGTCAAAATCGGTCTGCACAACGAGTTCTTCTGCGCGATCAATCTGCCCAACCACCGCGAGTTCATCGAAAGTACCGATCCGAAACTCGTCCACTATTGCATCGATACGGCGCAGGTCGCGATCATGGGTGAAGACCTGCTGACCTTCTACGAGGATTATCACGACCGGATCAGCACTTTCCACCTGAAGGACACGGCCTCAGTCCGCCAGCCCGATGTGGTGCGCTATGCCCAGGACCCGGAGATCACCGATGACGGCACACGCTGGTTCTGGGAGCCGGGCCTCGGTGAGCTGGATCTGAAGGGCCTGTATCACCTGTTAAAGAAGTATCAGTTCAAGGGCTGGATGTCGGTCGAATATGACGGGTCGCCGGACCTGCTCGCGTCGATGGCCCTGACACGATACCATCTCGATAAGGAATTGCGGCCCATCTACGACTGAGGGCAGGACGCAATCGTTCCCCTCAGTCGAATAGCCGCTCCGGCAGGCGGGTCAGCAGCCACGCAATGGCCAGCAGATCCGCCGCCACCACCCATGTCGCGATCAGGAAGGCGGTCACGGGCGACCGATGATCGCCCGTCATCGAGAAATAGACGGTGGCGATCAGGGCCGTGCCCATGGCGCCGCCGATCTGTTGCATCGTCTTGTGCATGGCCCCCGCGACACCCGCATGATTGCGATCCACCCGTGACAGCGTGATCGGCCCCAGCGGACCGCTGAGTGTGCCCATGCCGATACCTGCGAATAACAGGAGCGCCCCGATGACCACACTCGGAAGGGCAATGTTCACGGCAAGTCCCGTCGCCGAACAGGCGAGCGCCATCAGGATGGCGCCCGTTATCGGCACACGACGTCCATGGATGGGCAGGGCCTTGCGCCCGATCTGACTGATGCCCGCCATGACACCCATGCCAAAGGGTATGTGGAGCAGCGCGACATCGACCGGGCTGTAGGCCAGTCCTTGTTGCAGCGTCAGACTGAAGGTCAGCAGGAATCCGCCCGAGGCGATCGCGAAGGCTCCCGTCGCCGCCAATCCGACCCGAAAATTACGGTCATGGAACAGCGACGGTTCGATCAGCGCCGACCCCAGTCGGGAACGGCGCGCGCGTTCATAGCGCCAGAACCACCACCATAGCACGGCACTCAACAATACCAGTGCTGCCGTCCACCACGGCCACCCGGCGCTTCGCCCCTCGATCAGGGGTAGCAGCAGCGTGCCGAGCGCGAGGAACAGCAACAGCGATCCCGGCCCGTCGACACGCAGCGCATGGCCCGAGCGCCCAGGCGGCAAGAGCGTCAGTCCCGCGATCAGCGCCAGCACGCCGAAGGGCAGATTGATCAAGAAGACGCTGCGCCAGCCCAGATCGAACGGGTTGAGCTGGATGAGCAAACCGCCAAGCACCGGGCCGCCGATCGCCGCCAGCCCGCCGACCACGCCAAAGGCGGCCAGTCGGCCGATCCGTTCGCTGGGTGAATATAAGAGCTGGATCAGCGCCACGCCCTGCGGCGCCATGATCGCCGCCGCCGCTCCCTGCGACAGCCGCGCGATGGCGAGCGTCGTCGCATCCTGCGCCAGTCCGCACCCCAGCGACGCAATGGAAAACCCCGCCACCCCGATCGCGAACATCCGCGCATAGCCGAACAGGTCACCCAGCCGACCGCCTACGACCAGCAGCACGGCGAAGGTCAGGAAATAGCCCGACACGACCCATTGCATCGCGCGGTCCGACGCCCCCAATCCTTGCTGGATCGCGGGCAGCGCGGTGTTGACGATAGTCGAATCCGCCACGTCCATGGCGAAGGCGAGCCGCACCGTCGCGAATGCCAGCGTCCTTTGCCGTTCGCTCAACCGATCCGAAACCGCGCGTGTCGCCACCGTGATGATCCTTGCTTGACAGAGTGGCACGTCATGGCGATACCACGTATCAGAATGCAAGTTCTAATTAAGCCGTAAGAGCGGCGAATCGATTGGGAGAGAAGCCGATGGTCACGACGCCCGAAAACCCGGAGGCACGCCGACCCGGCATAGGTCAGGGTATCACCGTCATCACCGCCGGCTTTTTGCCGATCCTGGCCATCGCGTCGCTGTTCCCGGCGGTGCCGTCCATCATCGACCATTTCTCGGCCGATCCGTCCGCGTCGTGGAAGGTGCCCGCCATGGTGTCGGCGCCAGGCCTGACGATCGCTGTGGTCGCGCTTTTTGCAGGGATTCTGGTCGATCGCTTCGGACGGCGCAAATTGATGCTGGCCGCGACCCTGCTCTACGCGCTGTTCGGCGCAGCACCCTTTTTCCTCGACAGCCTCAACGGCATCTACGCCTCGCGGCTGTTGCTGGGCGTGTCGGAGGCCGTGATCCTGACCACGCTCAACACGCTGATCGGCGACTATTGGGACGAGAAGGGGCGGCGCAACTGGCTGACCATGCAGGGACTGGCCGGGCCGTTCCTGGCCAGCGGCGTGATCCTGGCTTCGGGCTTCCTGACCGGCCTGCGCTGGAACGGGATATTCCTGATCTATCTGGTCGCCTTTCCGATCTTCATCGCGGCGGTGAAGTTTCTCTATGAGCCGCAGAGCGATGCGACGGCGCGCAAGATGCTGGGCATCGGCGAGGCGCCCGCGCGTACGCCGTTCCCGATGGCGTCGGTCGCCATGATCGGCGGCGTGACCCTGTTCGCCTCTGCCCTCTACTACGTCTTCATCATCAATGGCGGCATGGCGTTCCGCGAAGTCGGTATTCAGTCGTCGCAGGACCTCAGCAAGCTGACCTTCATTCCCAGTCTGTTCGTGATGCTGGGTTCGGCGATCTTCTGGGCGACGGGTCGGGCGCGTCCGGTGGTGCAACTCGGCATCTTCCTGTCGCTGATCGGCGGCGGGTTGGCGACGATCGGTCTGGCGCCAGACTGGCGCTGGATGATTGCGGGCTTGGTGGCGCAGCAGACCGGTGCGGGCATGGCGGTGCCGACTCTGATCGCCTGGGCGCAGACCAAGCTGCCTTTCGAGCATCGCGGTCGCGGCATGGGTGTGTGGACCGCGTGCTTCTTCTTTGGCCAGTTCTCCAGCCCGTTCCTGGTCTCGATGTTCCGAACTCAGGCTGGGACGATGCAGGCGGCATTCCTGATCATGGGTGCCGCCGGGGTCATAGGTGCGGTCACGGCCTTCCTTATCGCGGCAGCCCGTCGTGGCGGCGGTACGCCCGCCATTACCGCCGCTGTCTGATCCCCATCCTCATCATTCAGGACGACATGACATGACGATCAAGCGGGGCGTCAGCCTCTACAGCTATCAGAACGAAACCTTCCTGGGCAAAATGTCGCTGGAGGACTGCATCCGGACTACCGTCGGTTTCGGGGCCGACGGGATCGAGGTGATCGGCGAACAGACCTTCTGGGGCTGGCCCGAAGCTGGCGTCGCCGACGAGAAGATCGCCGAGTGGCATCACCTGATCAATAAATATGACGCGGTGCCGGTCTGCCATGACTTCATGCTCGACTATAAGCGCTACAAGGGCCGCGAAATGCCGTTCGCCGAGCAGGTCGCGAGCGTGCGCAAGGATATCGACTTCGCCGCAAGGCTGGGCGTGAAATATGTCCGTGCGCTGGTGGCGATCGCGCCTGAGGTGCTTGTCGCCGCCGCGCCTTATGCCGAGGAAAAGGGGATCAAGATCCTGATCGAGGTCCATGCCCCGCTGCATTTCGACCATCCTTGGATCGTCCGCCATGCCGAAGCCTTTGAAAAGTCGGGCAGCGACGCGTTGGGTTTCCTGCCGGACATGGGCATGTTCCTGTTCCAATTTCCGCCGGTGTGGAAGGAGCGCTTCATCCGCAACGGCGTGCCGCCGCATATCGCCGACTATATCACCAAGGCCTATGAGGACCGGGTTCTCAGCGAATATGTCATCCTGAACGTGCGCGAGATGGGCGGGGTCGGCCCGGCGATCGCGATGGCGGAGACGTTGCGCCACAATGCGGCGTTCGAGCCGAAGCGGATGCTCGATTACATGCACCGCATCCACAATGTGCACGGCAAATTCTACCAGATGGACGAGAACTTCGTCGAGCCCAGCATCCCCTATGACGAGATCGTTCGAGTTTTGAAGCAGGGGAATTACGACGGCTATATCTGCTCGGAATATGAGGGCAATCGCTGGATCGAGGACGCGCATGAGGTTGACTCGGTCGAACAGATCCGCCGCCATCAGGAAATGCTGAAGCAACTGATCGACGTGCCCACCAACACCACAATCGCCGCCTGAAGGACTTGACCGATGTTCGATAACAAGATGATCGTGGAAGACAGCCTGACGGCCACCGACACCGGTTTCACCATTGAGGCGCGGTTGCCCTATTATCGGGGCCTAGGCCTGTCGATGATCGAGAATGTGGCGGTCAGCGTCGATGGCGAAGCAGTGCCGCGCGAGGACATCACCGTGTCGCTGCGGGGCCGCACCTGGACGCTGGACGAGATGGAAACCGAATATAGCGACCGCTGGAACTTCGGCGAGAAGGCGTTGGTGGGCGTGAAGCGGGCAGGAGGGCTGGCACCGGGCGAGCACCGGATCGAACTGGCCGAGACGATGCGCATCTCCTATCTGCCGTTCGTGCCAACGACGAAGGATGCCAAGACGCTGACGCTTCGCTGATCGGCGGCTTCGGCGAATAAAAAAGGGGCGGCCTCCCGATCGGGAGGCCGCCCCTTTTCTTATGTGTCGTTTAGAGCGCGCCTTCCTTTAGCATCGACACGGCGTTCGCGCAGGCCCGCGCGGTCAGCGCCATATAGGTCAGCGACGGGTTCTGACAGGCCGAGGACGACATCTGCGCCCCGTCGGTGACGAACAGGTTGGGCACGTCATGCGCCTGGCTCCATTTGTTGAGCACGCTCGTCCGGGGATCATGCCCCATGCGCGCGCCGCCCATCTCGTGAATGGCAGAGCCCCCCGGATTGGGCGTGTCCATGCCTATGATGACATGGCCTCCGGCGGCGGTCAGCATCGCGGCGGCTTCCGCCTTGGCATCGGCCAGCGCTGCGTGTTCCTGCGCGCCGTGTGAGAAGTTGATGCGCAGGGCGGGGAGGCCCGCGGCATCCTTGACGGTCGGGTCGAGCGTGATGCGGTTGCTGGGACGCGGCATGGAGTCGGCAAAGGCGACCAGCACCATGCGCCACATGCCGGGCTCACGCAGGCGGTCCTTATAGTCCTTACCCACGCCGGGCGCGCGCTTGCCGCCCGTCCAGGCCGCGCGGAATGCGCCGCCCTGATAGGAGAAGCCCCGCGTATGCCCCTTGCCGTCGATCGTATCCAGGTTGCGGAAGCGCGGGATGACCACGCCGGTCGGACGATTGCCGAAATAGGTATGTTGTTCAAACCCCGGCATGACCGCGATCCCGGCGACCGTCTGGGCATGGTCCATGATATGGGTGCCCAGTACCCCGCTGGAATTGGCAAGGCCGTGGGGATTGGCCTCGTTCGCCGAGCGGAGCAGCACGCCGACGCTGTTGAACGAACCGGCATTCAGGAACACGATGCGGGCATGGGCGCGTTGGCGCGTGCCGTCCTTGGTGTTGATGAAGCGCACGCCGGTGGCGCGGCCGGTCGCCGGGTCCTGCTCGATCGCCTCGACCACCGCGTCGGTGACGAGTGTCAGGTTACCGGTCTTCTGCGCGGCGGGCAGCGTCGAACTCTGCGTCGAGAAATAGGCGCCATAGGAACAGCCGCGCGCGCATATCGAACGATACTGGCACGCCGCGCGCCCCTGGTCGGGCTTGGCCTCGGTCAGGTTGGCGTTGCGGCCGATGGTCAGGCGGCGGCCGGGCCATTGCCGACCGATCACCTCGCGTGTGTGCTGTTCGACCGCGTTCAGCGCCATGGGCGGCTGGAAGCGCCCATCGGGAAGCTGGGGCAGACCCTCGGCCATGCCCGCTACGCCGATAAACTCTTCAACCTTGTCGTACCAGGGTGCGAGATCGGCGTAGCGGATCGGCCAGTCGGTGCCATGCCCGTCGCGGCGATTGGCGTCGAAGTCATAGTCCGACCAGCGATAGCATTGCCGCCCCCAGGTCAGCGATCGGCCACCAAGCTGATAGCTGCGCCACCAGTTGAATTCGGTTTCGCCTTCGGTGGTGTAGGGGTTTTCGCGGTCGTTGACGAAATGGTCCTGCGTAAACTCGGTAAAGTGTCGGTTCTTGCGCTGGACGGCATAGTCCTTGTCATAGAGTTCGGCGTCGCCGACCCCGCGAAATTCCAGATCCCACGGAGCCAGCGTCTCGCGCGTGTAGCCGCTGCCATGTTCGATCATTGGCCCACGCTCGATCATCAGGACCTTCAGCCCGGCTTCGGTCAGTTCCTTGGCCGCCAGCCCGCCGGTAATGCCCGAGCCCACCACAATGGCGTCGAAAACGGGATTTTGTGCCATCAGCTGAACTCCACTGCGGTCCAGTCGCTCGACCATGCGCGGCTTCCGGGGATATAGGGGATGTCGGCGTCCCACCGACCGGGGACGAGCTCATATTGCAGCTCACGCGAGCCGCCGACCTCGGAGGTGTAATAGGCGGTGAGGATCAGGCCCTTCAGCTTTCGCCAAGGGGATTCGACCACGTCGGGGCCAGCATCGGCAAAGGCTGCCTTGTCGATCGCCGCGACCGCTGCCTCCCGCCCGGCCGGGGGGACGGCTAGATAATCGCCGTGCGTCGCGGCGTCGAGCTGCCATTCCAGCCAGTCGAGATAGTCGAGCGTTCCGTCCCGCCGTTGATGGCGGGTGATCGTCGCGGGCAGGGCCGCTCCGGCGGCCGGAGCGCGGGTGCCGTCCAGCCCATGGGCAAGCGCGAGGATGACGAAGTCATGCGCGCCTATTTCGCCCGCGCCGGGGCTGGTGGTTCGGGGCAGGACACGCTGGGCGACGTCGCGCAGAAGCGCCCGTTGCCGGTCGGTGACGACCTCCGCCGTGTCGGTCCAGCGGACGGCGGCGACGGGAACACCCACCGCCATCGCGAATAGCGCCGCCCCTCCCAATAGCTCGCGCCGAGCCAAGCCCGTATCGGCCATGACGTGCCTCATCCTCGCCTACGCCGCTTTTACCAGCGGCTATAATTAGAACTATCATTCTAGTAAGGCGATTCGGAAGACGGTGCAAGCGCTAAGCGCGGACAGGGCGCGCCTTGGGGCTGGTCGACAGATAGGCGGCGAGCATGTCGGCCAGATCGGCCTTCAATTCTGTCCAGTCGCCTTCGCCTGCCGCATCGATCGACGAGCCGAAGCCCAGATAGCGCGCGATCGAGGCGTAGAGGATACGGAAACCCGCATCGGCGGCATGCTCGGGGTCGGGATGGCGGATCGAGTCGCGGTTGCTGAGCAATGCGGCGATCACAGCCTCGCTGGTGCGGCCATAGCTGCGCTTGCCGATGGCGGCGATCACCGGATCGGCGCTCGCGCGGAGCATCAGGGGGCGCATCAGGTCGGCATAGCGTCGCAGCACCTCGGCCACCGATTCGACCAGATCGTGCACCATGTCGATCAGGCCGCCACCGCGCGCAGCCAGATCGGCAATCGCGGCCAGCATGTCGGCGTCCACTCGTTCCAGCACCCGCAGCTGCACGACATGGACCAAGTCGTCCTTGCTGTCGAAGCGGCAATAGATCGATCCGATCGACACCTTGCCGTGCTTGGCGACCTCGTTGAGCGTGAATTCGTCCGAACCGCGCTGGGTCATCAATTCCTCGGCGGTGGCCAGCATCCGCTCGAAACTCGCCTTGCTGCGGCCCTGCTGTGGCGCGCGCGCCTTCGCCAAGATCGTCTTGATATCCATCAACACCCCATTGACAGCCCATGGGGGACCGTCATATCAGAATTGCAGTTCTAATTTTATTTTAGACGAACCGCATCAATGCGGCAACGCGCCGGACCACGGCGGGCACGATAAAAGGGAGAGGTTGGATGCGTTTCTCGGTATTCCTCAACGCACGGTCCATGGCGCCTGATGAGGATCGTGCGCTGATCCATGGTCTGACCCACCATGCCGAGCAGGCCGCCGCGCTCGGTTTCGATGCGCTTTTCATGCCGGATCACCATTTCAACGGTTACATGCCGATCGCCAGCGACAGCTATATGTTCGCATCCTATCTGGCGGCGAAATTCCCGCACATGCATTTTGGCTTTTCGGTGACGTCGGTGCCGCTGCATCACCCGGTGCGTTTCGTGGAGCGCATCAACATCCTCGACCAGTTGACCGACGGCAAGCTGCTGGTCGGTGTCGGCTCGGGCACCACGCCAGAGGAGATGATCGGATTCGGCGTCGATTACCGGGATGCGGGCGCCATTTCGGAAAAGAACCTCGCGCTGGCCGAACAGCTTTGGGCCAAGACGATGGACGATCCGGCGGTCGAGATCGACAACGGCCCGCACCAGGGCCGGGTGCTGCAACGGATCGCACCGGCGCCCTATAGCGAGGGACATGCGCGTCTGATGCCGGTGGCGATGAAGGAGTCGAGCGCCCGCCGCGCCGCCGAGAACGCCTGGCCCGCCTTCATCCCGGCCTTCACCCCGCCGCAGATCGGCGGGACCGAGCCGATGAAGCACGTCGCCAAATATTTCGGCATCTACCGGGCCTTGCTGGACGAAGCCGGGCACAGCGCGGAGAAGATCGCCCGCGCGCTCGACTGGACGACCCATACCTATCAGCTGGTCCATTTGGCCGAGAGTGACGAGCAGGCACGCGACGAGATGATGACGATCCTGCGCGCCTATCAGGACGCCATCGAACGCGAGGCCGAATTCAATGCCCGCGCCGAATCGAACGACGCCAACAAGAAGACCGACCGTACGCCCAACGCGCTGACCGAGGACTGGATCGGCACCTGGTGCCTGTACGGCTCGCCCGAGACGGTGATCGAACATCTCAAGCCCTATGAGGAACTGGGCATCGGCAACATCCTGTGCGGCACGACGACCGGTCCATTGACCGACGAACGGCTGCGGCTGGGCGACCAAACGCTGCGGCTGCTGTCCGAAAAGGTCATGCCCGCGTTCAAGAAGGCCTGAGCCGATGGCACGGCATATCGTGGGGATCGGCGGCACCTTCCGACCCCGCTCGTCGAGCGAGATGCTGGTCCGCTCGATTTTGGCGGAGTGCGAGCGCATGGGGGCGAAGACCACAATGTTCGACGGTCCGGCGTTGGCGGCGCTGCCGCATTTCAACCCGGAGCGTCCTGAGCGTACCGCCGAACAGGCAGCCTTCGTCGCCGCGCTGCGCGAGGCGGACGGCCTGGTCATCGGGACGCCCGGCTATCATGGCGGCGTATCGGGCGTGGTGAAGAACGCCATCGACCTGCTCGAGGATCTGCGCGGGGACGAGCGGGTTTATTTCGATGGCATGCCGGTGGGGCTGATCGTTTCGGCGGCGGGATGGCAGGCGGGCGGCGTCACGCTGGCGGCGCTGCGCGGGATCGTCCATGCCATGCGCGGCTGGCCGACCCCGGCGGGGATCGCGATCAACTCGATCGCCCAGAAGCCGTTCGGCGCGGACGGCGCGATCGTCGATGATGGCGTGGCGGGGCAGATCACGACCCAGGCGCGGCAGATCATGGCCTTCCGGCTGGAGCCTGTCGCATGAGCGCGCTGACGCTCGCGCAGCAGGCCAGCCTGACCGCCGGAGCGGCCATGTGGCGATCGGTCGCGATCCCGGAGGCGGGCATCCCGTCGCTGCATATGAGCGATGGGCCGATGGGCATCGCAAGCGGCAAGGTTGACGAACGCGACGTCGCGCGGCTGTCGCCTTGCGCAACGTCGCTCGGCGCCAGTTTCGATATCGCGCTGATCGCGCGGGTCGCGGCTTTGGTTGGTGGCGAGGCGATCCGCATGGGTGTCGACCTCGTCCTGGCGCCCAACGTCAACATGGCCCGCAGTCCGCTGGCCGGGCGGGCATTCGAGTATTTTTCCGAAGACCCGCTGCTGACCGGGCTTGCGGGAGCGGCATGGACGCGGGGGCTCCAGTCGACCGGCGTCGGCGCCTGCGTCAAGCATCTGGTCTGCAACGACAGCGAGACCGACCGCGACCGCATGAACGCGGTGGTGGACGAGCGGGCTCTGCGCGAAATCTATCTGCTGCCCTTCGAGTTTTGCGCGGCAGCCGGGGCAGGGGCGATGCTGACCGCCTATAACCGGGTCAATGGCGACTGGTGCGCCGAGCACGGCCATATCTCGACCATCGTGAAGCGCGAATGGGGTTTCGAGGGCCCGTTCATCAGCGACTGGTTCGGAACGCATTCGACGGCGGGCAGCCTGAACGGTGGGCTCGACCTCGAGATGCCCGGACCGGCGCGTTTCGTCGGTGCGAAGGCCGTCGCGGCGGTCGAGGCGGGCGAGGTCGCGGCCGAGCGGGTGGCGGATGCCGCAGAGCGTGTGGCCCGTGCGGCCCGCCGCTGGTCAGGTCCGAAATCGGCGCCCGAGGAGGATGCCGATGCCTTGCTGGTCGAGGCGGCGGCGGCCGGTATGGTGCTGCTGCGCAACGAGGGGGATCTGTTGCCGATGACGCCGGGCAGGCATCGCCGGATCGCGGTGATCGGGCCGAATGCTGCCGCGCCCTGCTATCAGGGTGGGACCTTTGCCAAGATCGCACTCTCGCCCGATGCGGCTCGTCCCTTGGAGGCGATCATCGCGCGATATGCCGGGACCGCGGACCTCGTCTACGAACCCGGCGTCGATCCGCAACCGCGCCTGCCCGCCATGCCCGTCGCGCCCGTGCGGGGCGAGGGGCCCGGCATGACGGTCGAATACTTCGCCGATGGCGATCTGTCCGGCCAGCCCATCGGGCAGGAAGTGCGCGATACCAACTCGCTCGTCTGGTTCGTCGGCGTCCACGAGCAGGGCGTGTTCGACCGCCCGGCGGCGATCCGCGCCAGCGGCTGGTTTACGGCCTCTGCGGATGGCGCCCACCGCTTCTATGTCGGCGCGACCGGCGCGGTCAGATTGAAAGTCGATGGCCAGCCGCTGATCGACCAGCCCGAGCGGATGGCGGCGTCCGACGTCATGGGATCGCTCAAGCGGGGCGATGCCGACAGTGCCGAGCTGATGCTCACCGCCGGGCAACGCGTGCTGGTGGAGGTCGAATTCCATTATGACGGCGCCCGCGTACACGGTCTATGGTATGGCATTCGCGGCCCGGACAGTGCGGAGGCGATGCTGGCACGCGCGGTCGAAGCCGCGACCGGCGCCGACGCGGTGATCCTGATGATCGGCGAAACATCCGACTCCAGCGTCGAGAGCAAGGATCGGCCCGATACGGCGATCGCGGAGGAGCAGCGCATGCTGATCGACGCGATCTGCGCCGCGAACCCAAACACCGCGATCATCGCCAATATTGGCCATGCTTTCGATGCGACGTGGAGCGACCAGGCATCCGCGCTGATATCGGCTTGGTATCCCGGCGAGGGGTTCGGCCCCGCGCTCGCGGCGGTCCTGGCGGGCGATGTGGAACCGGGTGGCCGTCTGCCAGTCACATTGGCACGGCAGGAGGCGGATTATCCCGCCCTGTCTCTCCGGCCGGACGGGCAGGGGGACCTGGCTTATGACGATGGTGTGCTGATCGGCTATCGGGGTTTGAAAGCGCGGGGAACGCCGCCGCTCTACGCCTTTGGGGCAGGGCAGGGTTATACGCGGTTCGAATGGTTGGGTGTCGACGCCGACGGGGGCGATGTCCTGGTTCGATTGCGCAATGTCGGCGACCGCGCTGGAAGCGACGTCGTGCAGCTTTATCGTCACGCCCCCGAATTCGCGCTGGTCGGATTCGCCAAGGTCACGCTGGCGGCAGGAGAAACTGCGACCGTCCGGGTGACGCCGGAGCCCCGTCTGTTCCGCATCTGGGGGGATGATGGTTGGCGCGATCCGGTCGATCGTGCGGTGCTGGCCGTCGGTCGGGCGAGCGACGATCTGCCCTTCACCGTCGAGGTGACGTTATGAAGGCCCTGTTTCATGCATTTGTCCTGACGGCGCCGTTCTTGGCTCCGGCCGCGATCGCGGGATCGGGCGCGACGCTGACCGAGCGCAACCGTGCGATCATCACCGACTTCGCCGATCGCTTCTATACCCGCCGCGATGTGGCGGGGGCTTTCGAGCGCTACGTGGTGCCCGGCTATATCCAGCATAATCCGGGGCTGGCCGATGGACGGGAGGCGGCGGTCGCCGCGCTCGCCCCCAAATTCGCGACGCCGGGCGCCCGGTTCGATGTGAAACGGATCATCGTCGACGGCGACATGGCGGTCATTCACCTCCATGGCCGCGCCGATCCAGCCTCCGCCGGCGGCGCGGTCGCGGACATCTATCGCTTGAAGGACGGCAAGATCGTCGAACACTGGGACGTCATCCAGCCCATGCCGACGACCTCGCGCAATCCGCATCCAATGTTCTGATCGATCGCGCAAAATAATCGGGCGGAACTGTGTATCAGCGCTTGACTCGCCGAATAAACAGAACAATCATTCTAGTTCTAAACGAGAGGCGGGTACGCCTCCGATCAAAGGAGAGGGGATCGTATGATGAGGTTCCGTCGCGTCGCAACCACGGCGCTCACCACCACCGCCATATGGGTGGCCAACCCGGCCTTTGCCCATATCGCCGATCCAGCCGGTGCCACGCCCCAGACGTCGGCCAACAAGACGACGACGGCGTCGTCCGACGATACGATGAATTCCGAAGACATCATCGTCACCGCGACCAAGGTCGAAACCCGGTTGCAGGATACGCCGATCGCCATCCGCGCGATCGGTGGTGCCGACCTGACCAAGGCGCAGGTGACCGACGTCAGCGGGCTGCAGCGCCTCGCCCCGGATCTGGGCATCACCCCGGACTCGGTCTTCACGAAGATCGCGATTCGGGGCGTATCCAGCCAGGATATTTCGGAAAGCGCCGATCCGGCGCTGACCGTGTCGATCGACGGCGAGTATATCAATCGCCCGGTAGGCCTGAACGCCAACTTCTTCGACCTGGAACGGATCGAAGTCCTGCGCGGGCCGCAGGGGACGCTGTTCGGCCGCAACTCGACGGCGGGTGCGCTCAACATCGTCGCAGCCAAGCCGGTACTGCAGAGTTTCGAGGGCTCGGCGACGGCAGGCTACGGCAATTACAATGCGATCTATGCCACAGGCGCGGTCAATGTGCCGATCGGCGACACGGTGGCGATCCGCGTGGCCGGGCTGCACAACCAGCATGACGGCTATGTCGACAACGGCCCGGCGGGGCGCGGCGACGATGCCAATGTCGATGCGGTTCGCGGCAGCATATTGTTCGCTCCCGGTGCGCTCGAGGTCTATCTCGCGGGCGAATATGTAGACATCGACCAGACCGGGCCGATGCAATACGGGCTGCCCGTCAGCGGGACGACCCCAGGCGTAACGGAACTGCCCGCGTCCGTAGCCTCGCCCACGACCTATCCCACGCTGGCCCAGCGCCAGGTCCCGTCGTTCGTGGACGTGCCGCAGGGCTTCGATCCCGCCAGCTTCCCCCTCGGCCGTATGGGTAGCTTCAAGAGCCAGCAATATGCGGTGCGCGGCCGCATCTCCTATGATTTCGGCGGTGCGACGCTCAGCTATATCGGCGGTTACCGGCATGTCGACAACCAGGCCGTCATCCCGCAAAATGGCTATCTGCCGGAGCTGTTCACCTTTTACAACGACCGCTACGACACGCGTACGCAAAGCCATGAAGTCCGTCTGAACGGCGGTAAGCAGGGGCAGTTCGTCTGGCAGGTCGGTGGCTTCTATTTCCATGAGAACCAGATCATCGCGCGTGGTCTCTATCTGCCTCTGGCGGGTGCCTTCGCGAACTTCTTCTATCGTCCCTATGTCACATCGGAGTCCAAGTCGGCCTTCGCCCAGGCGACCTATTGGGTCGTGCCGGACACGCTGAGCTTCACCGGCGGCATTCGCTATACCGATGACAAGAAGGACGCGAAGTACATCAATTACGGTTTCTACCGTTCACCGACCATGGCGCGGCCGCCCGCCGACGGCAGCGGGGCGGGGGCGACGATCGCCTATCCGACTTATAAGGAAGACAAGGTCACGTGGACGGCGGGCATCGAGTACAAGCCCGCCCGCGACAACCTGCTCTACGCGAAGGTCAGCACCGGATACAAAAGCGGCGGCTTCGATCTGGTCGGGTCGTTCAATGCGGAAAATCTGACCGCTTATGAGATCGGCTCTAAGAACCGCTTCATGGGTAACCGGCTAGAATTCAACGCCAGCGCCTTTTATTATGATTACAAGGACCAGCAGGTTCAGGTCTATATCGACACCACCGTCGGCGCGCGCACCTTCAACGCGGGCAAGAGCCGGGTCTGGGGTATCGAAACCGACACCGCCGTTCGCCTGTCGCCGAACGATCGGGTCAGCCTGATCGTCAACTATATCGATGCGCGGTTGCAGCAGTTCGCGGGCATTCCAGCGCCCACGCTGGCCAACCCCGCGTCCAATGTCGCGCGCCTGACGCTGGATCTGGCGGGCAATGTCGCCCCGCAAGCCCCGAAATGGACGATCGGTATCAACTATACCAAGACGATCGAGTTGGGTGACGGCTACAAGCTGGTTGCCAATGGCTTCAGCCGGTTCAAGTCGCGCTACTTCCTCACCGCCTTCAACTACCGGGGCGACGAAGTGGATGCGTTCACTACCACCGATCTCAGCCTGGAACTCAACATGCCCAACAACCGGTTCAGCATCCAGGGCTATGTCCGCAATCTGGAGGACAATCGGGTGAAGACCTATGCCGGGTTCACCGGCGGCGGCATCAACATCTACAATTGGAATTTCGGCCAGCCGCGCACCTATGGCGTGCAGGGCACATTCCGCTTCTGACGACCCTTTCCCGGCGGGGCGGGTTGCACCGCCGGGGAACGCCTCACCCCTGGAGCATGACATGGCAAGAGTGACCGAGATCCGTTACGTCGGCTACGGCGTCGCCGACCTTGACGCCGAGCGCGCCTTTTATCGCGACGACTGGAAACTGGTGGAGGTCGGCGAGCAGGACAGCCTGTATCACTTCGCCGCCGAAGGGCATGACGAGACCTATGTCGTCCGCCTGAGACAGGACGACGCCAACCGCATCGACGTCATCGCGCTGGCCGCCGACACCCGCACCGATGTTGATGCGTTGCACGACAAGGTCGTGGACGCCGGATGCCGTATCATCTTCGCGCCGCGTGACCTGACCACCATGGGCGGCGGCTATGGCTTCCGCTTCTTCTCGCCCGACGGTCTGCCCTTCGAGATTTCGGCGGATGTCGAACGCCGCGAGCCGCGCACGCTCAGCCGGTGGGAAGGCATCCCGCAGAAGATCAGCCATATCGTGCTGCATTCGCCCGATCACCGCGCGATGGTGGCGTTCTTCACCGACGTGCTGGGCTTTCGGGTATCGGATTGGCTGGGCGATTTCATGTGCTTCCTGCGCTGCAACTCGGCGCACCATCGTCTCGCGATTCTGCCGGGGCCGCCCTGCCTCAACCATGTCGCCTATGACATGCTGACCGTGGACGACATGATGGCGGGCATCCGGCGCTTAAAGCTGGCGGGGACGGATATTCGCTGGGGGCCGGGCCGTCACACGGCGGGCAACAACACCTTCAGCTATTTCACGACGCCCAACGGTTTTGCTATCGAATACACTTCGGAATTGGAGCATGTCGACTTCGAGACGCACGAGCATCAGGTGCATGTCCCCGGGCCGGGCACGATGGACCAATGGGGCATCGGGGTCGGCGGTCCGCAGACCATGCCGCATCCCAAGCCCGACGCCGGGTTGTTCCAGCCGGTTCTGGTGTAGGCCCGATGGCGCTCTACGAACCCTTTCCCAACTATATCTGGAACCTGTCGGTCGCGATCGCGATGGAGTCGGGCGCGCAGCTCGGCGAGATCATCGATATGTGTCAGCCGATCAAGGACGCGGCGGCCAGCGGCGCGGACGCTGGCACGCCGATGTTCATGAAGGCCTGGGCTGCGATGGGCGACAAGCTGATCGAACTGGCGGCCGAAGACGAGGCGAAGGGGCGGTGCTTCTCCGCCTCCAATAAGTTGGAGCGAGCCAGCCTCTACCTCATCACCGCCGAGCGAATGCAGGGCCATGGTTATCCGGGTCGTCGCGAAACCTATGCGCGGGCGCGCGATGCCTTCGATCGTTCTACGGTGTTAGGTCAACTGAACCGGGAGCGTGTCGAGATCCCGTTGACGGTCGGCACCATGCCCGCGCTCTATACCCGCGCGCTTGGCGACGGACGCAAGCCGGTGGTCGTGTTCTGCAACGGTCTCGATAGCTGCAAGGAACTGCTGTACTGGACGCGGCTACCGCAGGAACTGGCCCGGCGCGGCATTTCGACCCTGTGCGTTGATCAGCCAGGTTCGGGCGAGGCCTTGCGGCTTCAGGACCTGCCGGTCGACCCGCACAGCGAACACTGGGCCAGCGCGGCGGTCGATTGGCTGGAGCAGCGGCCCGATGTCGATCCCAAGCGGATCGGCATGACCGGCATTTCGCTCGGCGGTCACTTTGCACCCCGCGCGGTCGCCTATGAACCGCGCTTTGCCAGCGGCGCGGTGTGGGGGGCGAACCATAACTGGCGTGAGGTGCAGGACAAGCGCATGGCGCGCGAGGGCGAAAACCCGGTTCCGCATTACTGGGCGCATGTCCACTGGGCGTTTGGAGCCAAGGATCAGGAGGATTTTCTCGTCAAGTCGGAGGCGATGAACCTCAACGGGCATATGGATCGGATCAAGGTGCCGTTCCTCGTCACCCATGGCGCGAACGACCGCCAGATCAGTGTGCAATATGCCGACGACCTTTACGATCAGCTGATGAATTCGCCCCGCCGCGAGAAGGTCGTCTTCACGGCGCGCGAAGGCGGTGTCGAGCATGTCGGAGCCGACAACATGGCGTACGGTCGCGACCTGATTTCCGACTGGTTCGCCGAGACATTAGGAGGGCACACGGCATGACGCGTCGCATCGTCGACCTTTCGATCGCGATCGATCCGGAGGTCATCACCGATCCACCCTTCATGCGGCCGAGCATCGCCCGCCAGACGCACCGGGAGACGGTGGCGGAGGCCGCGATGTTCTTCCCTGGCATCACCGCCGAGGCGATGGCGGGTGGCGAGGGCTTTGCCGCGTCCGAGATGCTGACGCTCAGCACGCATAACGGCACGCATCTCGATGCGCCCTGGCACTATCATCCAACGATGGACGAGGCGCTGACGGATGGCGGCAGGCGTGCGCTCACCATCGACGAGGTTCCGCTGGAATGGTGCGTCCAGCCGGGCGTGAAACTCGATTTCCGACACCTGCCCGATGGCCATGTCGTGACGGCGGCCGAGGTCGAAGCGGAACTGGCACGGATCGGTCACGAGCTACGACCGCTCGACATCGTGCTGGTCAATACCGGCGCAGGGGCGGCGCTGGGCCAGCCCGATTTTCTCGGGCGCGGGTGCGGCATGGGTTATGAGGCAACCATGTACCTGACCGAGCGCGGTGTGCGCGTGACCGGCACCGACGCCTGGAGCTGGGACGCGCCGTTCAGCCACACCGCCGCGCGCGTCGCCCGGACCGGTGACTATTCGCTGGTCTGGGAGGGGCACAAGGCCGGGCGAGAGATTGGCTATTGTCACATGGAAAAGCTGACCCGGCTGGACGCGCTTCCGTCTACCGGTTTCACCGTCTCCTGCCTGCCGGTCAAGGTGAAGGGTGGCTCGGCGGGCTGGTGCCGCGCCGTCGCCATCTTCGAGGATTGATCGCGATGCGGCTTGCGACCCGAGACGATGGCAGCCGGGACGGAGCGCTGGCCGTGGTCTCGACCGACGGCCGCCTCTGTCTGCCTGCGGGCCTTTCGATGCAGGACGCGCTGGACGATTGGACGCGCGTCGAACCCGCTCTGCGCGCACTGGCCGGGCGGGTCGATGCGGAAGGGGAGGCGCTGGACGCCGCCACGTTTCTGGCACCGTTACCGCGTGCTTGGCAGTGGCTCGACGGTTCGGCCTTCCCAACGCACGGCGCGTTGATGCAGAAGGCGTTCAATCTGCCGCCGATCGAGACTGACAAGCCGCTGATGTATCAAGGCATATCGCACCGCTTCCTCTCGGCGACGCAGGATGTGCCATTGCCTAGCGAGGCCGACGGCATTGATTTCGAGGGTGAGTTCGCGGTGGTGACGGGCGATGTGCCGATGGGGTGCACACCGGAGGCAGCGCTCGGCCATATCCTATTGGTCGTCCTGCTCAACGACTGGTCGTTGCGCGCGATTGCCCCGGTCGAGATGAAGACCGGCTTCGGCTGGGTCCAGGCGAAGCCCGCCTGCTCGGTCGCACCATTCGCGATCACGCCCGAGGCACTTGGCGATTGCTGGCGCGACGGCCGCGTCTGCCTGCCGCTGACGGTCGAGATCAACGGGGCGTGGTTCGGAAACCCGGTGGGCGACGAGATGGCCTATGGTTTCCACGAACTGATCGCACACGCCGCGCGGACCCGCGATCTGCCCGCGGGGACGATCATCGGTTCGGGCACTGTGTCGAATGTCGATCATGCGCGCGTCGGCTCCACCTGCCTGTCCGAACGCCGGGCGATCGAGATGATCGAGGGCGGAGCGCCGCGTACACCTTTCCTGTCCTTCGGCGATCGGGTGACGATGCGGGCGGGGGCGCTGTTCGGCTCCATCGACCAGTGCGTGGTCCGGGCATGACCGGCGGCCACGCCTTTCTGTCCACGCCCGAGGAGATCATCGACGAAGCGCGCAACGGGCGTATGTTCATCCTGATCGACGATGAGGATCGGGAGAATGAGGGCGATCTGGTCGTCCCTGCCCAAATGGCGACGCCCGATGCGATCAATTTCATGGCGCGGCATGGGCGGGGTCTGATCTGTCTCGCCATGGCGCGTGCACGGGTCGAGCAGCTCGGCCTCGATCTGATGAGCCGCACCAACGGCACACGGCACCAGACGGCCTTCACCATCTCGATCGAAGCGCGCGATGGCGTGACCACCGGCATTTCCGCGGCTGACCGCGCCCGTACTATCGCGGTTGCGATCGACGGGGCCCAGGGCGCGGAAGCGATCGTGACCCCGGGTCATGTCTTTCCGCTTGTCGCCCGCGACGGCGGCGTGCTGGTCCGCGCCGGGCATACCGAGGCGGCGGTCGATGTCGCGCGGCTCGCCGGGCTCAATCCCTCCGGCGTGATTTGCGAGATTATGGACGAGGACGGGACGATGGCGCGGCTCGACCGGCTCGTCACCTTCGCGCAATTCCATGGATTGAAGATCGGGACGATCCGCGACCTGATCGCCTATCGCCGCCGTCACGATCATCTGGTCGAAAAGCGCGCGGAAACGGTGTTCGAGAGCGAATGGGGCGGACAATGGCGGGCCATGACCTTCTGGAACCGCGCGACCGGCAGCGAGCAGGTCGCGCTGGTCAAGGGCAAGGTCGATCCGACGCGGCCGACGCTGGTGCGGATGCACGCTCTGTCACCCTTTGCCGACCTGTTTGGTGAGGCGAGTGCGCGCAGCGGTCTGCTTCGCCGGTCGATGGAGGCGATCGGCCGGGAGGGAAACGGGGTCGTCGTGGTCATCAACCGCCCGCGCCCCGACGGCCTGACGCTGGCGATCCACGCTCGTGCCGGTGCAGCGGTGCCAGACATGGAGGAACTGCGCGACTACGGCGTGGGCGCGATGATCCTGAACGAACTGGGTGTCGAGGAGATGATCCTGTTGAGCAATAGCCGCCACACGCTGGTCGGGCTGGAGGGCTATGGGCTGCGCGTGGCGGGTGAGCGGGCGATTTGATCCCGTGCCGGGATTAGGCGCTGCCCATTCGCCGGTAGGCGCGCGGTGACACACCCGCGTGGCGAGTAAAGAAACGCGTGAAATAGGCCGGGTCGGAAAAGCCGATCGAATAGCCCACCTCCGCCACCGACAAATTGGTATAGAGGAGCGCCCGCTTGGCATCGAGCATGGCGCGCTGGTCCAGCATCGCGGCGGGCGATAGGGCCGCGACCCGGGCACAGGCCACCCGTAGGCGGCTTTCGCTGGTACCAAGCGCTTCGGCATAGTCCGCGATCGGTTCGCGCAACCGGAAACGCTCGTCGATCCGCGCGCGGAAGCGGGCGACGAGGCTGTGATGATGGCCCGGTACAGCGCGCGTGCCGCCCTGCATCGCGCCCGAGGCTCGAAATGTCTCGACCAGGACGGTCAGCAGTGCGGCATCCACCGCCGCGCCATGGCCCGGCGCGGACCATCCCAGTTCCCGCGTCAATGTCGCGATCCCCGTGCCGATGGTCGCCCATGCCGCCGCGTCCAGATCGACCACGCCCGCGCCATCGAACACAGCGGCAAGTCCCGGATAGCGGCTGTCGAGCAGCGCGAGATGCCGGACCGACAAGGTAACGACAGCGCCTTCGGATTCGTGGTGCCAGTCGAAACCATGGACGATTCCCGCAGGTACGATCAGCAGGGCGGGGGCCGTGACGGAGAGGTTGTCCGCCTCCGCTCGCATCACCCCGCCACCCCGCTCCAACAGGAAAAGCTGCACCAGATCAGCATGGGCGTGCGGCAGGATCGTCCATTCGTGCGGCCGGGAACGGTCGTCCAGCCGTTCGGCATGAACGAACCCATCCTCCACCGCGCGGTGTGGCTCGCCATAAAGATAAAAGCTTGGGATCGTCACCACCGCCATGCGCCAGGCTTAAGTGGCTGCAACCGGATCGTCCAACTTTTTGCGTGTGCCGTCCATCGTCCCGCCGGGGCGCGCAAGGCATGATCGTCACGACAAGGCGAACAATGTCTGTTGAGAGGATAGCATGAGGCACCGGACACAGGTGGCGATCGTCGGGGCGGGGCCTGCGGGCATGTTCCTGGCGCATGTGCTGCACGCCGAGGGGATCGATGCGGTCGTCATCGAACGGCGCGACCGCGATTATGTCGAGGGGCGGGTCCGTGCGGGCGTACTGGAGCAGGGCACGGTTGCGCTGATGCGCCGCCTGGGATTGTCGGCACGGCTGGAACGCGATGGGCTGATCCACGGCGGCACCAATGTCGCGTTGGATGGCGAGGTCTTCCGCATCGACATGGCCGCACTGACCGGCGGGTCGACGGTCACCGTCTATGGCCAGCAGGAGGTGATGCGCGACCTGTTCGATGCCGCCGAGGACCGGGGCGTGACGATCATGTGGAACGCGGAAGGCGTCACACTGTCCGGATTGGATGGTGACCGACCGAGCGTGACCTGGCGGCAGGATGGCGTGGAACACCAGCTTGGTTGCGACTTCGTGGTCGGCTGTGACGGCTATCACGGGGTCAGCCGTGCGGCCATCCCGGCAACGGTCCTGCGGGTTTTCGAACGGGTCTATCCCTTCGGCTGGCTGGGCGTGCTGGCCGATGTGCCACCTGCCGACCACGAGCTGATCTACGCCAACCATGAACGGGGCTTCGCGCTAGCGTCGATGCGGTCGCCGACGCGCAGCCGTTATTATATCCAATGTGCGCTCGACGCGGATCTGTCGGCGTGGTCCGACGATCGCTTCTGGGACGAACTATGCCTGCGCTTGGGGCCGGATACGGCGGCGAAGGTGACGCGCGGCCCGTCGTTCGAAAAGGCGATCGCGCCGCTCCGCTCCTTCGTAGCCGAGCCGATGCGTTGGGGGCGGCTGTTCCTGGCCGGGGACGCAGCGCATATCGTGCCACCGACGGGCGCGAAGGGCATGAATCTGGCGGTGTCCGACGTGACGATGCTGGGCGCGGCGCTGACCGAGCATTATCGCGAGCGCTCCGATGCCGGGATCGACCATTATTCCGCACGCGCCCTGTCGCGGGTGTGGAAGGCGGAGCGGTTTTCCTGGTGGTTCACCTCGGTAACCCACCGGTTCCCGACCATGGATGGCTTTGACCGGCGCATCCAGATGGCTGAGCTCGACTATCTGCGCGGCTCGCCCGCCGCGCAGCGCACCCTCGCCGAAAATTATGTGGGTTTGCCTTTGGAGATGGCATGAAAAGCAAGATCTATGACAGCCCGGCGGCGGCGCTCGACGGGCTGCTGTTCGACGGCATGACGATCATGTCGGGCGGCTTCGGCCTGTCGGGCAATCCCGAAAGCCTGATCCCGGAAGTGCGCGCGAGCGGGGTGAAGAGGCTGACCGTCATTTCCAACAATGCGGGGGCGGATGGCTTCGGCTTGTGGATGCTGCTGGAGAGCCGCCAGGTCGCCAAGATGATCTCTAGCTATGTCGGCGAGAACAAGCTGTTCGAGCAGCAATATCTGTCGGGCGAGCTGGAGCTCGAGCTCAACCCGCAAGGCACGCTCGCCGAGCGCATCCGCGCAGGCGGCGCGGGCATCCCGGCCTTCTATACGAAGACCGGCGTCGGCACCGTCGTCGCCGAGGGTAAGCCGGTCGAGACGTTCGCGGGGCAGGAGTATGTCCGCGAGACCTGGCTGCGCGCCGACCTGTCGATCATCAAGGCGTGGAAGGCCGATCCGGCGGGCAATTTGATGTTCCGCAAGACCGCGCGGAACTTCAACCCGAACATGGCGACCGCCGGCAAGGTGACCGTGGTCGAGGTCGAGGAGGTCGTCGAGGCGGGCGCGCTCGACCCCGACGCCATCCACACGCCGGGCATCTATGTCGATCGCATCGTGCTGAGCACGATCAACGAGAAGCGCATCGAGAAGCTGACGACCCGCGCGCGGGAGAATGTCGCATGAGCTGGACCCGTGACGAGATGGCGGCCCGCGCCGCCCGCGAGCTTCAGGACGGTTTCTACGTCAACCTCGGCATCGGCATCCCGACCCTGGTGGCCAATCATGTCCCCGCCGGGATCGACGTGACGCTGCAGTCCGAAAACGGCCTGCTCGGCATCGGGCCCTTTCCCTATGAGGGCGAGGCCGACCCGGACCTGATCAACGCGGG
>CAJYRU010000411.1 GCA_913777295.1 uncultured Sphingomonas sp.
AGCGAAAAGGTCGTGACGTTCGAGGACGATCAGGGCGCGTACGACCAGCGCGACGCGGCGGGCTTCATCAAGCTGAACGCGCTGCGCCTGCGCCTGCTCGGTCGGCGGGATCGGTAACGCCGATCCGATACCGCTCGATCAGACCGCGGGGCGCAGGCCCTGCGGCTGGTCGAGCAGCGCGGCGAAGAACGACGTCGCGCCAATTTGTACCCCCAGGCAACCGAGCAGCATCGACGGGATCGTCAGCCGCATCAGCTCGCCCGGCACCAGCGCACCGAACCCGGCCTGCGCCCAGAACCAGGTCGAGGCCACACCGCCGGCCAGCCCGGCCAGCAGCGCCAGGCCGCCGGCGATGCAGCCGCGCTCCACGGTGAACCAGCCGCGTAACCGGCGCATCGGCGCGCTTTCGGGCCACATCCCGCTGCGGATACCGAACAGCCGCGCCAGCACCGCCAGACAGACCATCTGCGCCCCGATCAGCGCCGCCATCGTCGCGAAGATCATGGTGTGCGGCCCGAACTCGACCGCGCCGATGCTGACATCGCCGGTCGCCAGCACGCCGGTCACGACCGCCCCCGCCAGCAGCAGCACCATGCCCGGATAGAAGAACAGGAAACGCGGCGCGTAGAGCAGCAGGAAGCGCAGATGCCGCCACCCGTCGCGCCACGTACGCAGGTGCGGCGGGCGCGAGCGGCCATCGGGGGCAAGGGTCGTCGGCACCTCCGCAATGGCCAGTCGGGCGATCGACGCCTTCACCACCATCTCGCTCGCAAACTCCATCCCCGGCGAGGTCAGCCCCAGGGCCAGCGCGCGGTCGCGCCGGAACGCCCGCAACCCGCAATGGAAATCACCGACCGGCACGTCGAAAAAGGCGCGGCCGAGCAGGCTCAGGACCGGATTGCCGAGGAACCGGTGCAGCACCGGCATGGCCCCCGGCGCGATGCCGCCCTGGAAGCGATTGCCCATCACCAGGTCGGCGCCACCGCGCAGCCGTTCGACGAACGGCATCAGGCTGCCGAAATCATAGCTGTCATCGGCATCGCCCATCGCGACGAATCGCCCACGCGCCGCCGCGATCCCGCCGGCCAGCGCCGCGCCATAGCCGCGCACGGGAATGGCCACGATCCGCGCGCCCATCGCATTGGCGATCTGTTGCGATCCGTCGGTCGACCCGTTGTCGGCGATCACGACCTCGCCGGCGATGCCGTGCGTGTCCAGAAACGCCTTCGCCTTCTTGATGCACACCGCCAGCGTTTCCGCCTCGTTGAGGCAGGGCATGACGATCGACAGTTCGATTTCCCCCGGTGGATCGAAGGCTTCACCGGAAATCGGCAGGCGGACGGCGGACATCGGTTGCTCCAGCAGCGGGATCGTCCGGCGATGGTGCGGGCAAAACGACGAAGACTCGGTTAACGCTATACGCGAAATTAAGCATGTTGCGGCGACATGCGGGTCCATGACCGCCGATCCCGCCCCGATGCCACGCCGTTCTTGGCCGGTCCTGCTTCTCGCGCTGGGCCTTGTCCTGCTGCTGACCGCCGCATGGACGATCAAGGAGTGGGCGGCGCTGTCCCTGCTGCGCCTGCCCGACAATGACGACATGATGCGCCTAGCGGAGGTACGTGACTGGATCGGGGGGCAGGCGTTCAACGACCTGATGCAGCATCGGCTGGGGCCGCCGGGCGGCGCGTCGATGCACTGGTCGCGACTGGCCGATGCGGTGCCCGCCGCCATGATCCTGGCGCTGACGCCACTGATCGGCACGCATGGTGCGGAGGTCGCGATGGTGATCGCATGGCCGGCGCTGCTGTTCCTCTGCTACCTGCTCCTCGCCGCGCGCATCGCCGGACGGCTGCACGGACCCGGTGCGCGACCGATCGCGGTCATCCTTGCCGCGCTGGCCTTTCCGACGATCAGCCTGTTCATTCCCGGCCGGATCGACCACCATGCGTTGCAGATCGTGCTGATGCTGGCGCTAGTCGATGGCCTGTTGCGCGCGCCGTCGCGCGGCGCGGGAGCGGTCATGGGACTGGTCGTTGCCGCCAGCCTTGCCATCGGCCTCGAATCGGCACCGGAACTGGTCGCGGTCATGGCCGCGCTCGGCTGGCTGTGGCTGACCGGTGATGCGCGGGAGGATGGCCGCGCTCTGGGCTTCGGCGTTGCGCTGGCGGGAGCGACCGCGCTGATGCTGGCGTTCATGCACCCGCAGGTCTGGCCGCGCGAATGGTGCGACGGCTTTACCCCCGCCTCGACCAGCGCGACGCTGGCGCTGGCGGCCGGATGGGGCGTGCTGGGGCTGGCCGGACCGCGCCTGCGGGGCATCGGGCCGCGCCTTGCCATCGCCTTTTTGGTCGGGTGCGTCGTCGCATGGTCGGTGTCGCGGACGTCGATGGTGTGTCTTGCCGGCCCCTATGACGCGCTGACCCCGTTCCTGAAACGGGTGTGGATGAGCAATGTCAGCGAGGCGCGCGGCCTGTTCGTCGGACAGGATACGCTGGGCACGATCGTCGCCTATGGCAGCCTGTCGCTGATCGGCAGCGCGCTGGCCGTCGTGCAGGCGATCCGCGGCGGCTGGCGCGCGCACGGGGCGGTGGCCTTTGCCATCGTGCTGGCGATCAGCGCGGTCGCCGCGATCCTGCAGATCCGCGTGACCTACATCCTCGCCGGCCTCGCCTCGATCCCGTTCGCCATCGCCATTGCCGCGACGCGGGGTGCGCCGGACCGGATGGTCCAGCGGCTGCTGCTCTGGCTGCTGGGCGCCGGGGTCACCTATCTCGCCATCTCGAAACAGATGGACGCCGTGCTGGCGCAGCCGGTGATGGTCGTGCGCGCAAATGTCGGCCGCTGCACCACCGCCGAACAATTCGTCGCGATCGCGCGCCAACCGCGCGGCCTGGTCGCTGCGCCGATCGATCTCGGTTCCTACCTGATCGGCATGACCCCGCACCGTGTCTGGGCGGCAGGCTATCACCGCAACAATGCTGGGAACATGGCGGCCTATCGCTTCTTCCTCACGACGCCCGGCCACGCCGCGGCGATCGCCCGCCGGACCGGCGTCGCCTATGTCGCGCTATGCCCCGACATCATGCACGAAACCGAACTCGCGCCCTATCGTCCCGGCAGCCTGGTGGAGGCGTTGCAGGCCGGACGCGTGCCGGCATGGCTGGAACCGATTTCGCTTCCGGGATCGATGCTGTTCTTTCGGGTGCGCGGACGCTTGCCGGAACCCCCTTCGCCCCTCTAAAAGCGCCCGATGCAGGGGGACAGGCTCAATTGGTGGCAGACGCGATGGTTCGTCGCGCTGATGGCGGTGCTGGCGGCGGTGCCGCTTCTCTGGCCCGACATTCCGCCGATGGTCGACCTGCCCGGCCATATGGGCCGGTACCGGGTCCAGCAATTGTGGGACACCGGACAGGCGCCATGGTTCCACGACTGGTATAATTTCGACTGGAGCCTGATCGGCAATCTGGGCGTCGACCTGCTCGTCTGGCTGCTGGAACCGCTCATCGGCCTCGAACCTGCGGTCAAGCTGATCGTGCTGGCGATCCCGCCGCTGACCGCGGTCGGATTGCTGTGGATCGCGCGCGAGGTGCATGGCCGAATTCCGGCGACCGCGTTGTTCGCGCTGCCGATCGTCTACAGCTTTCCGTTCCATTTCGGCTTTGCCAATTTCGCGCTGTCGATGGCCTTGGCGCTCAACGCCTTTGCCCTGTGGCTGCGGCTGGGGCGGCAGGGGCGGCTGGTGCTGCGCGGCATCGTGTTCGTGCCGATTGCCGGGCTGATCTGGCTGACGCATACCTTCGGCTGGGGGACGCTCGGCGTGCTCGCCGCGTCGGCTGAACTGATCCGTGAGTATGACAAGCGCCGCAACTGGTTTGCCGCCGCGCTTCACGCGGGCCTCCACTGCCTCGTCCTTGCGCCACCTGCCCTGCTGATGCTGCTGTGGCGTTCGGGCGGCCATGTCGGCGGGCAGACCGCCGACTGGTTCAACTGGCGCGCGAAGATGCAGTGGATGACGATGACGCTGCGCGACCGCTGGCAGCTCTACGACCTCGCCTCGGTCGCGGTCTTCTACCTCGTGCTGTTCAAGGGGCTGCGCGACCCGAATATCGGCTATTCGCGCAATCTGGGCCTGTCGGCGCTGTTCCTGATCGCGGTCTATGTCCTGTTGCCGCGCATCGTGTTCGGGTCGGCCTATGCCGATATGCGGCTGGTGCCCTATCTGTTCGGGATCAGCCTGATCGCGCTGCGGCCCAAGCCCGGCCTGTCGATCCGCCATGCCGGGGTGCTGGCGGCGATCGGCCTTGCGATCTTCGTCGGGCGGATGGGGGCGACGACGGCCAGCTTCTGGCTTTACGACCGCGATTACGACCGCGAGCTGGCCGCGCTGGACCACGTGCCGGTCGGCGCGCGGCTGGTCACCTTCGTGGGCGAAACCTGCTACAACGAATGGCGCATGACCCGGCTGCAGCACCTGCCCGGCATGGCGCTCACCCGGCGGCTGGCCTATGCCAACGACCAGTGGTCGATGGCCGGCGGGCAGCTGCTGACGGTCAAATACCGGGAGGCGCGCGGGTTCTCGCACGATCCGTCCGAACTGGTCACCGACGTCAAATGCCCGCGCGAATATTGGCGGCCGGTCGCCGTCGCGCTGTACAAATTCCCGCGCGACGCGTTCGATTATGTGTGGCTGATCCGACCGCCGAAATATGACCGCCGCCTCGAACAGGGGCTGGTGCCGCTGTGGCGCAACGGGCGCAGCGCGCTGTTCCGGATCGACCACAATGTGCCGCCACCCGTGCTGACATGGAGCGATCTGGGCAATCGTCCGTTCGCCAAACCCCGCCGCCATCCGTCGCGACAGATGGCGGCCAACGAACCGGTAAGGAAAAACTGATGGACCTGCTGAACAACGCCCTGAAGCTGGCCGGCCAATTCGACCTGCCCGCCATTGCCGAAAAGGCGGGAATTTCGCAGGAACAGGTCCAGACCGTCCTCGCCCTGCTGGCCAAATTCGCCGGCCATGCCGATCCGGCACAGGAAGCCGCCGACCATAGCGGCGTGTCCCGCCACCAGATCGAGGCGATCCTGTCGGAAGTCGGCGGCCCCGACGCGCTGGGCCAGTTCGCACAGAAGCTGGGCCTCGACATCAATCCCGGCGCGCTAGGCGGGATCGGCGACATGCTGCCCGGCGGACTGGGCGGATTAATGGGCCGGAAGTAAGCGCGAAACGGCCATCGCACGACGGCCCTTTCACCCAGACGTCACCCCAGCGAAAGCTGGGGTCTCAAGCGGCTCCTGTCCCGCCCGATTACGAGGAGACCCCAGCCTTCGTCGGGGTGACGTTTCTGGTTAGTGCGATCCGGCTCTACCCGCGCCGAAACGGCGTCAGGTCGTTCAGAAATTCCTGTTCCTGTCCGACTGCCGCGCGCTCCCGTTCCAGAAACTCGGCAACGGCCGCGCGGAATCCGGGATCAGGCAGGAAATGCGCCGACCAAGTCGTGACGGGCACATAGCCGCGCGCCAGCTTGTGTTCGCCCTGCGCTCCTGCCTCGACGCGTTGCAGCCCCCGCGCGATGGCGGCGTCGATCGCCTGGTAATAGCACAGCTCGAAATGGAGGAACGGCACCTCCTCCACCGCGCCCCAGTACCGGCCATACAGCGCATCGCCGCCGATCAGGTTGAGCGCCCCGGCGATCGGCCGGCCGTCACGTTCGGCGAGGATCAGCAGCACGTCGTCACCCATCCGTTCCGACAGCAACGAGAAGAATCTTCGGGTGAGGTAGGGTCGCCCCCATTTGCGGCTGCCGGTATCCTGGTAGAACGCCCAGAACGCGTCCCAATGCGCTTCGGTCAGGTCGGCGCCGCTCAGGTGCCGGACGGTCAGCCCCTCGAGCGCGGCGGCGCGTTCCTTGCGGATCGCCTTGCGCTTCCGGCTGGCAAGGTCGGACAGGAAATCATCGAAGCAGCCATAGCCACGATTGGCCCAATGAAACTGGGTGCCCGCCCGCGTCAGCCAGCCCGCCGCCTCAAACGCGGGTAGCTGCGCCTCGTCGACGAAGGTCGCGTGGGCCGAGGACAACCCGTTCTGCCGCACCACCGCCTCGACCGCGCCGATCAG
>CAJYRU010000412.1 GCA_913777295.1 uncultured Sphingomonas sp.
TCCGCCGCTTGCCCCACATCGCCTCGATCAGGACGGTGAAATAGGCTTCCATCGCTTTGCGGACATAGCCGCCGCCCTGCCAGAGAAACACGTTCTTGGCGGTCTGCTGGCTGATGGTCGATCCGCCGCGGATGCGGCCGCCTTCGGCATTGCGGCGGGCGGCGTTGGCGATGGCGAGATAGTCGAAGCCGTTATGTGCGCAGAAGCGGCTGTCTTCCGCCGCGATCACCGCGCGCGGCATGTCGGGATCGATCTTCGACAGCGGGCGCCACGACTTGGTGACACCGTGGCCGGTCGGTACGTCGCCCAGCATGGTTAGGGTGATCGGCGGCGGCACGAAGCGCAGGATGAGCACCCACAGGACCGACAAAATGATGAAGCCGAGGACGAGCTTGATCGCCCAGCCGGTGATGCGGCGGCCCCAGCCTATGGTCGTGGCGGGTTTGGGGCGGGAGCGTTGGGTCGTGCGGGCGGCCATCGCGCACGCCTAGCCGGGGAGGGCGGGGGACGGCAAGCGGGTGACAGGGTCTCCTGCTTGCCGCAGCCTGTGCTGGGGCGACGTTTTTGGCGATTGGATAACGAGACGGGCTGGCGGCAGGAGTCGCTGGCGGCATCGGTTATGGATCCCGGCCTTCGCCGGGATGACGATTGGGTTGGTTGGGAGCGGTTTTGGGCCGCCCCCAATGCCTTACACCGCGGCCAGCATCCGGCGGTCGCCGGCGAGACGCATCATTGCCTTTTGCAGCTTTTCGAAGGCGCGGACCTCGATCTGGCGGACGCGTTCGCGGCTGACGCCATAAACCTGGCTCAGTTCCTCCAGCGTCTTGGGATCGTCGGTCAGGCGGCGTTCGGTCAGGATGTGCTTTTCGCGGTCGTTGAGGTCGTCCATCGCCTCGACCAGCATCCCGTGGCGGACATCGGCCTCCTGCGCCTCGGCGACGACCGAATCCTGCAGGGGGCTGTCGTCGGCCAGCCAGTCCTGCCACTGGCTCTCGCCATCCTCACGCATGGGGACGTTGAGCGAGGTGTCGCCGCCCATCGCCATGCGGCGGTTCATCGAGGTGACTTCCTCCTCGGTCACGCCGAGGTCGGTCGCGATCTTCTGGAGATGCTCGGGCGACAGGTCGCCATCCTCGAACGCGTCGAGCTTCGACTTCATCCGGCGCAGGTTGAAGAACAGCTTCTTCTGCGCAGCGGTCGTGCCCATCTTCACGAGGGACCACGAGCGCAGGATGAATTCCTGGATCGAGGCGCGGATCCACCACATGGCATAGGTGGCGAGGCGGAAGCCCCGGTCGGGTTCGAATTTCTTCACCCCCTGCATCAGCCCGATATTTCCTTCGGAAATCAGTTCGCTGACAGGCAGGCCATAGCCACGATAGCCCATCGCGATCTTGGCAACGAGGCGCAGGTGCGAGGTGACCAGCTGTGCCGCGGCCTCCGGATCGCCATGTTCCTGAAACCGCTTGGCGAGCATGTACTCCTGCTCGGGCGCGAGGATCGGGAACTTGCGGATTTCCGAGAGATAGCGGTTGAGGCTCGCCTCGCCGCCAAGCGCCGGGATCGTCGCCGGGACGTTGCTGCCAGTTGCCATCGCGTGAAACTCCCTTTGTCCTTGGTGGCGACGCCGCACTGCGGAATCACCGAAACCTATACGTGAAGATGGTCCAACAGTTCCTGCATGTCTGCCGGAAGGTCACTATCGAACGACAAAGCGTTTTTTGTGACCGGATGGATGAACCCCAGATGGGCGGCGTGCAATGCCTGCCGACGGAAATTAAGCGTTTCCAGCTGTGCCTTCAGCGCGGGCCGGCGACCGGCATAGACCGGATCGCCCAGCAGCGGGTGGCCGATCGACGCCATATGAACGCGCACCTGGTGCGTGCGGCCGGTTTCCAGCCGGCATTCGATCAACGACGCGCCGTTCAGCTGCCGAAGTTTGCGAAAGTGGGTCACCGCATGTTTCGCGGTGGGGCTGTGGACGATCGCCATCTTCTTGCGATCATTGGGGGAACGCGCCAGCGGGGCGTCCACCGTACCCGCCGAAGTTGACACCCGCCCCGCCGCGATCGCCAGATAGCGGCGGTCGATGCTGTGATCCTTGAACTGCCGCGCCAGCCCCTCGTGCGTCACATCGTCCTTGGCGACGACCAGCAGGCCGGATGTATCCTTGTCGATGCGGTGGACGATGCCCGGCCGCGCGACGCCGCCGATCCCCGACAGCTTGCCCGCGCAGTGGTGGAGCAGGGCGTTGACCAGCGTCCCGTCGAGATTGCCCGCCGCCGGATGGACGACCAGCCCGGCGGGCTTGTCCACGACGATCAGGTGCTCGTCCTCATAGGCGACGACCAGCGGAATATCCTGTGCGACGGTGTCGAGCGGGACGGCGGCGGGCAGCGTGATGGTGAAGACCTGTCCGGCGGAGACTTTCCGCTTGCCGTCCCCTACCGGGCCGTCGTCGCCGAGGATGTGGCCGGCGGCCAGCAGCGCCTTGATCCGTTCGCGCGACAGTTCGGCGACGACATCGGCCAGTGCCTTGTCGATCCGTTGCCCGTGCGCCGCGTCGGTGATGCGCGCCTCGATCGTGGAAACCCCCCGGTCCATTGGCTAGGAGATGGCGATGGAACCGGAATTTTCAAGCGAGCTGCTGGAACGACTGTTACGGGACGCCAACGAAAGCCCGACCGAGATTTGTGGCATCTTGCGCGGAACGGGCGGGCGCGTCACCGGGGCGGTACCGGCGCGCAACGTCGCGATCGATCCGGCACGGCATTTCGAGATCGACCCGGCGGCGCTGTTCGGCGCACTGCGTGAGGCGCGGCGGGGCGGGGCGGCGATCCTTGGCTGGTATCATTCGCACCCCTCCGGCAGCGCCGACCCGTCGCCGACCGATGCGGCGCAGGCGGCGGCGGACGGAATGCTGTGGCTGATCGTGGGCGGGAACAGCGCGCGGCTGTGGCGGGCGGTCGCGGACGGGGCACGACATGGCCGGTTCGATCCGGTCGCCTTCACGGTATCTGGCGGTGTCCACGTTGAAAAAAACTGCGAAGCGGTGCAAATGGACCCGGCCGGGGGGACGATGACGTTCGCCAAAGCACAAGGGTCGTCGCATTGAACATCAGCCCAGCCGATTTCGCCAGCCTGCTGTGTTCGCGATTGTGCCATGACCTGCTCAGCCCCGTAGGCGCGCTCAACAACGGTCTCGAGCTGCTGGCCGACGAACATGATCCCGACATGCGCGCCCGTTGCCTTGAATTGTTGGCGGACAGCGCGCGGGCGTCGGCCAACAAGCTGAAATTCTTTCGCCTGGCGTTCGGTGCGTCGGGCGGCCTGGGCGATTCGATCGACACGCGCGAGGCGCGCGCCGCGCTGGAAGGGCTGTTCGGCGACAACCATCGAGTCCAGCTCGGCTGGATGGTCGATGCGCCGTCGCTGCCCAAGCCGGCGGTGAAGGTACTGCTGAACCTGGCGCTGATCGCCGGCGACGCGCTGGTGCGCGGCGGGCAGCTGGACATCGGTGCCGAGCGGACGACGAACGGCATCGACATCGCGGTCCGGGCCGACGGGCAGCGGATCGTGCTGGACGCCGAACTGCGTGGCGCGTTGCTGGGCGATGCGGCGATGATGACGCCGCGCGCCGCCGCCGCCTGTCTGGCGCGCGAGCTAGTCGAGCAGAGCGGGGGCACGTTGCAGGTGTCGCCGGTCGATTCGCCGGTGCTGCTGTTCGGGGCGTCGCTGGTCACGGGTTGAGGGTTCGACGCTGCGTCGTTTGTGCGCCATCCCAGCGAAGGCTGGAATCTCCCGGTTGTAGCGCGGGGCAGGAGCCGCTTGAGACCCCAGCCTTCGCTGGGGTGACGGTGTGGCCGGGGACGTAACCGATTCATCCGCACTAACCGCGTCTTAACCTGATCCCGCCCATGGTCGCGCCACAACCGGGCGGGGCCGCATGGACGATCTGTTACAGGAATTCATTGCCGAGACCCGCGAGACGCTGGAAGCGTTGTCGACGGAGGTCGTCGCGTGGGAGGCCGCGCCGGACGATCGCGCGCGGCTGGATGCCATTTTCCGCTTCGTCCATACCGTGAAGGGCAGTTGCGGCTTCCTCGACCTGCCGCGCCTGCTGCGCCTCAGCCATGCCGCCGAGGATACGCTGTGCGAGGTGCGCGACGGCAAGCGGCGTCCCGACCGGCCGCTGGTCGATGCAGTGCTGGCGATCGTCGACCGGATCGGCGAACTGGTCGAGGCGATCGATGCCGGCCTGCCGCTGACCGACGAGGGTGAGGAAGACCTGATCGCCGCGCTGGCGCCGGGCGCAAGCGTGGCACAGGCGACGACCCCGCTGGCCGCGGCAGCGATCGCGCAGGGCCGGGCGCCGCTGCGCAGTGTCCGGCTGAACGTCGACCTGCTCGACCGGATGATGAGCGGCATGTCCGACATGGTGCTGGTCCGCAACGAACTGATCCGCCGGCTGCGCGACCTCGACCTCGATCCGGCGGTCGAAGCGGCGCTGGAGCGGCTGTCGTCGTCGGTCGCCGACATGCGCGATGCGGTGACGCGGACGCGGATGCAGAAGATCGAGACGCTGTTCTCGCCACTGCCGCGCATCGTGCGCGACACGGCGGCGGCGGTGGGCAAGGCGGTAACGCTGAGCGTCGACGGCAGCGATGTCGAGCTGGACCGCGAGATGATCGAGGTGATGCGCGACCCGCTGGTCCATCTAGTCCGCAACGCCATCGACCATGGTATCGAATCGCCAGCCGAGCGCCGGACCGCCGGCAAGCGCGAAAGCGGGCGGCTGCACGTCGCTGCGCGCCAGTCGGGCAACCAGATCGTCATCGAGATCATCGACGACGGGCGCGGCATCGATACCGAACGGCTGATCGCCAAGCTGGCCGGTACGGGGCAGCGCAACGAGGCCGAATTGCGCCGGATGACCCCGCGCCAGCAATGCGAGCTGGTATTCGCGCCGGGCCTGTCGTCGCGCGACGTCGCGACCGAGATTTCGGGGCGCGGCGTGGGCATGGACGTGGTGCGCGCGGCGATCGACCAGATCGGCGGGCGGATCACGCTGGACAACAAGCCCGGCCGGGGATTGCGCATCGCGGTGCAGGTGCCGCTGACCCTGTCGATCGTGTCGACCATCGTCGTGCGCGCGGGCGACCATCGCTTCGCCATTTCGCGCCAGACGATCGGCGAGATCGTGCGCGCATCCGGTGCGCATATCCGCATCGACCAGCTGGGCGACATCCGGATCGCGCAGATCCGCGACCGCCGGATCCCGGTGATCGACCTGTGCGGGGTGCTGGGCGTCGAATCGCGTCCCGAGGCGTGCGGGCAGATGATGGTCGTCGTCGGTATCGGCGCGGGCGACTTTGCCGTGGCGGTCGACGAGGTGCTGGACACCGAGGAACTGGTGGTGAAGCCCGCCGCGCCGGCGGTGATGGCGACCGGGCTGTTCGCCGGACAGACCCTGCCCGATACCGGGCGGCCGATGCTGATGCTCGATTGTGCCGGGGTGGCGCAGGCCGCCGGGTTGAACTTTGCCGATGCGATGGACCGCGAGCTGGCGGCGGAGGCCGAAGAGGCGGCGGAACCGGGCATCACCGCGCTGCTGTTCGACGATCTCGACGGGCGACGGCGGGTCATCCCGCTGGCGGTAGTCGACCGGATCGAGCGGATCCGCGCCGGCAGCCTGCAATCGAGCGCCGGTCGGATCTGGCTGGCGATCGACGGGCGCGTGGTGCCGGTGGTCGCCCGCGCACCGGACGCGATCGGGCAGGTGACGACCGTCTTGCGGCTGACCGATGGCATGGTCGAACTGGCCTATGCCATCGACGATGCGGTCGACATCGTCATGCTGCCCGAACTGTCGGCGCCGGCGGGTGAGTTCGGTCCGACCGGCGGGATCGTGCTGCTGGAGGGCGAACAGGTCGAACAGGTCGATCCGCTCTGGCTGTTCCAGCACCATGCCCGCGACGTCGCGCCGGCCTTGGGCGGGAAGGTTGCCGCGCGGCCTACGTGCCTGCTGGCGGATGCCGGCAACGGGTGGATGCGGACCTTCCTGCGGCCGATGCTGGAGCAGGCGGGATACCGGGTGGTCGAGCGCTTGGCGGAGGATGAACGGCCTGCGCTGGTACTGGCGCCGGCGGACGATCCGGGGGCGTTCGTTCCCGGCGGGCGGACACCGGTCGTCCGGCTGCGCGCGTCGGTGGCGGATACCGGGGACGGCAGCATCTACCGCTACGACCGCGAAGGTGTGTTGCAGGCGGTCCGACAGGCGGTGGGGAAGTGACGATGCGCAATCTGTTCCTGTTGGCCCGCGTCGCCGGACAGGATGTGGCGATCCTGTCCGACCATGTCGAATCGGTGGTCGACATCGCCGCGGTATCGCCGGTGCCGCGGACGGCGGCGGCGGTATGCGGGCTGGCGGCATTGCGCAGCCGGGTGGTCACGGTAATCGACACCGCGCTGGCCATCGATCCGGCGAACGACCCCTGCCGCCGCCGGCGGGCGGTGGTGACGCAGGTCGACGGCCATCATTACGCGCTGTTGGTCGACATGCTCGACGATGCCTATCGCTGCGAGGTTCGGCCGCTGTCGGCGGGGCTGATGCCGGGGCCGTCATGGGCGGCGGTCGTGGGGGGCATGATCGACCATGATGGTCGTGCGGTCCTGGTCCTCGACCTGTCCGCCGTTGTCGCCCGTGCCGCCGGGGGCGAACGCGCCGCCGCCTGAACGCTTTAACGGCCTGCTTACGAAGTCGCGTTAGGCTGCGTCAGTATACATTAGGATGTCGTGATGAAGAATTGCCTTGTCGTCGATGATTCGAAGGTGATCCGCAAGGTCGCCCGACACATTCTGGAAACGCTGCAGTTCGAGGTGCGCGAGGCGGGTGACGGGCGCGAGGCGCTGGACCGCTGTGCCGAACAGCAGCCCGACGTCATCTTGCTCGACTGGAACATGCCGGTGATGAGCGGCATGGATTTCCTGCGCGCGCTGCGCCAGAGCGACGGTGGGACGCACCCCAAGGTCGTGTTCTGCACGACCGAGAACGGCATGGCCTATATCCGCGCCGCGATCGAGGCGGGTGCCGACGAATATGTGATGAAACCGTTCGATCGCGAGACGCTGGAAAGCAAGCTCCAGATCGTCGGCGTCGCATAACGGCGCCCGGGGTGGCCGCAGCCTGTCCACGACCGGCGGCGCCCGTTTCCGCCGCGCTACGCGTCCTGATCGTCGATGATTCGGCCGTCACGCGCTGCGTCATCGCGCGGATCGTCGATGCCATCCCGGCCTATCAGGTGGTCGCCGCGGTCGGCAATATCGGCCAGGCGATGGACGTGCTGCGCGACCAGTCCGTCGACCTGATCCTCCTCGACATCAACCTGCCCGGTACGGACGGGCTGTCCGGCCTGCCCGGCCTGATCGCGATCGCGCCGGATGCGCGGGTCATCATCCTGTCGGGCAGCTGCGCCGCCGGATCGCCGACCGCGCTGCACGCGCTGTCGCTCGGGGCCGCCGCCACGCTGGCCAAGCCCGAAGCATCGCCGCTGGCCGGCGGATTCGCTGCGCGGCTGACCACGCTGGTCTCGGATGTGATGGCGGCGACGCCCCGGTCCGCGGTCGCGGCGGCGGCGCGGGGCGACGCATTCGACGTGATCGCCATCGGGGCGTCGACCGGCGGCATCCATGCGATGGCCCCCCTGTTGCGCGCACTGCCCGACGATCTGGACGTGCCGATCCTGATTACCCAGCACCTGCCCGGATCGTTCACCGAATATTTCGCGCAACAGCTGGCGACCCTCGCCCGGCGGCCGGTCGACGTCGCGCGCGACAGCCTGCGCATACAGCGGGGGCGGATGATCCTGGCGCCGGGCAATGCCCATATCCGCGTCGTGTCGACGACCGATGGCGCCGCCACGCGGCTGGACCGGTCGCCGGCGATCAGCGGCTGTATGCCCTCCGTCGACCCGATGCTGGAATCGGTCGCCGACGTGTTCGGATCGCGCGCGCTTGCGGTGGTATTGTCGGGCATGGGCCGCGACGGATGCCGCGGGGCCGAACGCATCCGTGCCGCCGGCGGCGTGGTAGCGGTGCAGGACCAGAACAGCTCGGTCGTGTGGGGAATGCCCGGCGCGATCGCCGAGAGCGGCCTTGCCTCCACCATCGGCACCCCCGACCAGCTGGGCGCGTTCATCGCCCGCAGAAAGCGTTCCGCATGACGTCGCCCCAGTCCGCACCGCCGATGAGCCATGCCGCGCACAAGATCGTCACCCTGCTGGAAGAGCGGACCGGGCAGCAGCTCGATGCCGGGCGGGCGTGGCGGATCGACAGCGCACTCCAACCGATGCTGCGTGAGCGGGGGCTGGCTTCGCTGGACGAGCTGGTCGCACGCATCGCCGAGGGCGGGCGGTGCGAACGCGGGCTGGCCGATCTGGTCGTCGACGCATTGCTGAACCAGGAAACGTCGTTCTTTCGTGACGCGTCCGTGCTGGATCAGGTCATCGTGGCGGCGCGCGACATGGCGGGGGACGGCGCGCGCCGACTGCGCATCTGGTCTGCGGCCTGTTCGACGGGGCAAGAACCGCTGTCGCTGGCCATGCTGTTCGCCGAGGCGCAGGAACAGGACGGGCTGGCACTGCCCGAAATGCGCGCCACCGATATTTCGGCGCGGGCGCTGCTGCGGGCGAGATCGGGCCGCTATACCCAGTTCGAGATTCAGCGCGGGCTGTCGATCCGGCGGATGATGCGCTGGTTCGACGTGCGGTCCGACATGTGGGAGGCGAAGCCCGAGCTTCGGTTCCGCCTGCTCTATGGGCAGCAGAACCTGATGTCCGACCCGATGCCGGCCGGCAAGTTCGACATCGTGCTGTGCCGCAACGTGCTGATGTACCTGGCCCCGGCCACGCGGCGGGCGGTGCTGGAACGGATCGCCGGGGTGTTGCGACCCGGCGGGTTGCTGGTGCTGGGCGCCGGAGAGACGGTCATCGGCCATACCGAGACGCTGGTCCCCTCCGAACGCTATCGCGGCATGTACCGGCCGGCGGCGCATTAGCACCACGGCGCCGGGCTTGCCTTTCCCCGCGTCCCGCCGCAATCGGGTGCCACTGCGGGTGAGGGGAAGGCCGAGATGGACATGATCGATACGCCGTCGCCCAATTTCGGCGAACGTGCGCTGCCCATCACGATGATCGTGCTGCACTATACCGGCATGACCGATGCCGCATCGGCGATCGCGCGGTTGACCGATCCGGCAGCGCAGGTGTCGGCCCATTATCTGGTCGACGAGGACGGCACGATCCATCGCATGGTCGCGGAGGACAAGCGCGCGTGGCACGCGGGTCGGTCGCACTGGCGGGGCATCACCGACGTCAACAGTGCGTCGATCGGCATCGAACTGGTCAATCCCGGCCATGAATGGGGCTATCGCGCGTTCCCCGATGCGCAGATCGACGCGCTGATCCCGTTGGTCCATGCGATCAAGGACCGGCATCAGATCACGCGCGGCGACGTCGTCGGCCATTCGGACATCGCGCCGGTGCGCAAGCAGGATCCGGGCGAACTGTTCCCGTGGAACCGGCTGTCGCGCCTGCGGCTGGCGCTGCCGCGACCGACCCGCAACCTGATGGACCCGGGGTGGAGCGATGCCGGGTTCCTGCTGGCGCTCGAACGCTTCGGCTATGACGTGGCGGACGCGACCGCCGCCGTCACCGCGTTCCAGCGGCGGTTCCGGCCGGAAATGATCGACGGTGTCATCGACGGCGAATGCCGGATGCTCCTGCTCGCCCTGTTGCTGCCAAAGCCGCAAGGCGACGATTGAACCGGCGCGCCGCCCGGGCTAAGGGCGGTTGCGTCAGAGGGTCGGGCGGCCGCGTCACGCGTCATGCGTGCCGAGGAAAGTCCGGGCTCCACGGAAACGACGGTGCCGGGTAACGCCCGGCGGGCTTCGCAGGCTTCGGCACGCGGGGTTCAGGGACAGTGCCACAGAGAGCAGACGGCCTTTGGCTTCGGCCGGGTTACGGTGAAAGGGTGCGGTAAGAGCGCACCGCGCGGCCGGTAACGGCAGCGGCATGGCAAACCCCACCGGGAGCAAGACCGAATAGGGGCGGCATGGGACGCGGCAACGCGTTTCGGGGCATGTTCCGGCCCGCTGCCCGGGTTGGTTGCTGGAGACGGCGCGCAAGCGTCGTCCGAGAGGAATGGTCGCCTATCCCGCTATCCATGCGGGTGGACAGAACCCGGCTTACAGACCCTCTGACATTCGCGCGCGGCAATGGGTTGCGCGGTGGCTCCGGCGGCTTATTTCGATACCAATGGCACGACAAACGCGATCGAACGACTGGGGCTTTCCCCGCTGGCGCGGCTATAGCGAGGGCCGCGAGGCGCAGACGGTGAAGCTGTGCGATCGCCATGGCTGCACGGAGCCGGGCAAATGCCCCGCGCCCAAATCGCCCAACAGCCCCGACCGCTGGTATTTCTGCGAAGCGCACGCGGCGGAATACAACAAGGGCTGGAATTATTTCGAAGGGTTGAACGAGGAGGAAGCCAAGGCGCGCGAGGCGGAGGAACGCCGTACCGCCAATGGCTATGCCGCGTCGGCCTCAAATGCATGGGCAGGATCGGGCGACGGCACGCGGTCGCGCGACGAAATGCGCGCGCTCGAAGTGCTGGAATGCGACCCCGATGCCGATTTCGACACGATCCGGCTGGCGTGGCGCAAGCTGGCCAAGGTGTATCACCCCGATGTTCGTCCCGGCGATGCCGAGGCGGCGAAGAAATTCCATGCGATCCAGGCGGCCTATGACGTGTTGCGCGTCGCGGAGGAGCGCCGGGCCTGGAAGCCCGCATGAGGACCGGCGTCCGGTCCCGCTGGGACAAGGCGGTGCTGGTCTGTGCCAAATGTTCGAAGAAGCTGGACGGCGGGTTCGGCGACGGGGGCAAGCCGCTGGCCAAGGCGCTGCGCAAGCACCTGCAACTGAAGAACGGACCGAAGTCCCGGGCCGGCGTGGTCGAGGTGAAGTGCCTCGACGTGTGCCCCAAGGGGGCGGTGGTCGTGGTCGACAGCGCGCGGCCGAACGACTGGCTGCTGGTGCGGCCGGGCGATGACCTCGACGCGGTGGCGGGGCGGCTGGGGCTGGAGTAGCGTCCGGTGGCTTGAGACCCGCCCATTGGTGCCGATGGGGGTGGATCGAAGTCGAAGCGCCGTGTCGAAGCACCTGCGATGGTGTTTCGACAGGCCTCAGGACGAACGGACCGGGCGTCATCCCAGCGAAGGCTGGGATCTCCTCATTGTAGCGCGGGGCAGGCGCCGACAGAGACCCCAGCCTTCGCTGGGGTGACGGTTTCACGCTGAGGGGTCAGACCGAAGCAGAGCAGCACGCGCTTACGGTTCGGTGAACGGTTCCATGCGGATGGACCACCCCTAGCCGCCGATCGTGATATGCCAGAGGTCGGGCGGCGTGCCGAAGCGGATCGGCAGTTCGCTGGTGCCGAGGCCCGCGCCGACGACCATCACGCGCCCCCGTTCCCGCACGATGCCGCAGCCATAGCGGGTGCCGTAGTTCGAGCCATAGGTCAGCGCGCCGAGGATCGGCAATCGCACCTGCCCGCAATGGGTATGTCCGGCCAGCATCAGGGCGACCGATCCCGACAGCTTCTTGAACGGATCGGGATTGTGGCTGAGCAGGATCGGAAAGCCGCTGGTCCGCCGCAGCGCCGCCAGCGTCGCGGGCAGGTCGGCATGGTCGGTCGTCGCATCGTCCAGCCCGCCGATCGCCAGCGGTCCGGCGCGCACCGCATCGTTGGTGAGAATCGTGACGCCGGCCGTCCGCAGCGCGCGGCGCATCTCCGACGCTCCCCGTTCATGGTCGTGATTGCCCAGCACCGCGATCGTCCCCAGTCGGGGGCGGAGCGCCGCGAAGGGGGCGGTGGCAGCCTGCGCGGAATAGGGGCGGGTGGCCGCTGCCTTGTCGCTCACATAGTCGCCTGCCAGCAGCACGAGGTCGGGTTTCAGCGCGTTCACCTGCGCCACGATCCGCGCCAGCCGTTCGGGCGGCATGTCGGGACCGGCGACGTGGCTGTCGCTCAACAGCACGACCGATGTCGGTGCGATCGGTGCGGGCAGGTGCAGGTCGCGGACGATCGGATCGGCCAGCGCGTTTCGGTATCCGACGGCCGCGGTCGCGACGCCGACCGTAGCCATCGCCGCCACGATCCACCCGATGCGGCGCTTCACGTCAGCCGTGCCGCCGTTTCGCGGATAAGGGCGATCATGTTGGGGATCCCCTGCGTCCGGTTGGAGCTGAGCTGGTTGCGCAGGTCGAACGGGGCTAGTGCTTCGGCGATGTCGGTGTCGAGGATCGCCCGGGCTGGGCGGTCCTGCACCGTGGCCAGCACCAGCGCGATGATCCCCTTGGTGATCGCGGCGTTGCTGTCCGCCAGGAAGTGGAGAGTGCCGTCCTTGCGGGGCTGGGGATAGACCCAGACCGAGGCCGAACAGCCGCGGACCAGCGTCGCATCGGTCTTCAGCGCGTCGGGCATCGGCTCCAGCTGGCGCCCCAGGTCGATCAGGAGCCGGTAACGGTCGTCGCCGTCGAGGAAGTCATACTCTTCGCGGATGTCGTCGATGCTCTGCATGACGCCGCTATAGGCATTTGGCCCTATAGTTCCACCCCGGCGGCGATCGCTTCGAGCTTGCGGATGCGTTCCTTCAGGTCGGCGATCTCGATCCGGGTGCCGGCATTGGGGGTCGGCTGCTGGGTCATGGCGTGATCGCCCAGCCGCTGCTGCTGGAGCGAGAGCCAGCCGCGCCATCCCGCCAGCGCCGTGACCGCAAGGATCGTGACAGCGGCCAGAGTGGTGATCGCAAGGGCGAGGGTAAGCGTGAGGTTCATCGGACGGTCCCTTCGCTAATCAGTTGAGGGGTTTGTCGCGCAGCCGCTCGATCTCGTCGGAGAGGTCGACGCCACGGTCGGTGATGATGCGTTCGAGGACGCGGACACGCTGTTCCAGCCGTTCGGTCTGCGCGGCATATTGCGCGGCCTTTTCGGCGGTCTCGGTACCGCGCACCGCAAGCTCGCGCTCCTTCAGTTCGAGCCAGGGCTGGAACACCAGCTTGCTCAGGATCGCGACGATCGGGATCATCAGGGCGAGGGCGGGAATGATGAAGGGGCTCATGGCAGGTCCTTTCAGTTCGCGCGGCCGCGCAGCTGCTCGATCTCGCGATCCAGCGAATGGGCGCCGTCGGTTACGATCCGTTCGACATTGGCGAGCCGGTCCTTGATCGACCCCAGTTCGGCCTTGAGCTGGGCATTTTCCTGGCTCAGCAGCTTCACCCGTTCAACCGTTTCGTCGGTGGCGCGGGGATAGACGCTTTGGCCCCAGCTGCCTTGCAGCGGATAGCCGTTCTTGACGCGCAGCCAGGTGGTGATGACCCACGCTGCCATGGCGGTGAGGCCCAGGATGACGAGCATCGGCGCGAGATCGGGGTTATTGGTCAGCATGGTCTTCGTCCTTCGGGATCAGCGCAGCGCGTCGATTTCGCGTGCCGTGCGGGTGGCGGGATCGGTCGCGATGCGTTCGAGAACGGCGATGCGTTCTTCGAGACGCAAGACCTTGGCCTGCAACTGCTCGTTCTGCTGCGCCATCAGCCATGCCTGACGCTCAGCATCGGGGTTGCCGCTGCGGACGCGTTCGTCGTCCTTGGCGATCCCGTGTTTTGCCCGGATCGATGCCTTCACGACACCGGCGATCATCGCCATCGCGATGATGGCCAATACGAAACCCGGTCCACCCCAATTCATCGTCTCTCTCCCCAAATCGTCCCGGCAGGGATCGGATCAGCGCAGGCTGTCGATCTCGTCCGCCAGACGGGTGTTGCGGCTGGTATAGTACATTTCGATGTCGGCAAGGCGACGGTCGATATCGCGGAAGGTCGAGCGCATTTCCGATGCCGAGCGGGTCGGGTTCGACCGGACGCCCTGCCAGAATTTCTCGTCCTCGTAGGATTCATACAGGCCGTACGGCTTTTTCGGGGCCATCCATGCGATCATGAAATAGGCGATGACCGTCCAGGGAAAGCCGCCGACCAGCGTCAGCATCACCGTGCCGATGCGGATCCACATGACCTCGACACCGGTATAGTCGGCGATGCCGGCGCACACGCCCGACATCTTGCCATTCGCCTTGTCGACATAGAATTTGGTGCGTGCGCCGGACATCAGTCCCTCCGTGCGTAATCGTTGTTGCGGAAATCGCGTTCCGGAAATTCCCGGCGGGCCTGCGAAGGGCGGAAGTCCGGATGGTCGGCGGCAATGATCCGCTCGATCGTCTGGAGCCGCTCTTCGAGCCGGCGGGCAGTGACGTGCATGTCGTCGAGCAGTCGCTCGTCCTCGTTCGTCAGCGTCGGCGACTGTTTCCACTTCGTGATATAGTGGAGGATCAGCCACGGCAGACCGATGAAGAGGACGCTGATCGCGAGCGCCGCGGTCAGGAAATCGCCCATGCGATCAGCCCTCCCGGTTGAGGCGGGCCTTCAGCGCGGCCAGCTCGGCATCGATCTTGTCGGACGACCGCAGCTCGGCAATCTCGTCCTCCAGGCTCTTGCCGCCCTGGCCCATGCCGGCCGCTTCGGCGCGCCCTTCGGCCAGGTCGGCACGACGTTCCAGCACGTCGAAGCGGCTGAACGCTTCCGCCGTCTTCGAACCGGCATACATTTCGCGCAGCTTGGTACGGTTGTTGGCGCTTTCCATCCGGGTCTGGATGGCGTTCTGCCGGGTGCGTGCCTCGCGCAGCTTGTTCTGCAGCTTGGCGATGTCGGCCTCCGACGCGCGCAGCGCATCGTCCAGCACGACGATCTCGGCATTCAGCTGTTCGATCATGTCGACCGCCTTCTGCCGTTCGACGAGCGCAGCCTTGGCCAGGTCTTCGCGGTCCTTGCTCAGCGCCAGTTCCGCCTTTTCGGTCCAGCTATCCTGCAGCTTTTCCAGCTTGGCGATGTGGCGGCGCATTTCCTTCTGGTCGGCAATGGTGCGTGCGGCGGAGGCGCGGACCTCGACCAGGGTTTCCTCCATTTCGAGGATGATCATGCGGATCATCTTCGCCGGATCTTCCGCCTTGTCGAGCAGGTCGGTGACGTTGGCGGCGATGATGTCACGGGTGCGGGAAAAGATACCCATTGAATGCTCCTGACAGATACTCGGGTGGCCGGGATGGAACGGGGCAGAACCACCCCGGCCCGCCGCCTTACGCGATGCGCGGGGCGGCAAGGGTGACGGCGGACGGACCCGATGCGGTCGTCGCGCCAAGGACGAACAGGCTGACCAGCAGTGCCGCGGCCATGCTGGCCAGCGATTGCGTGAAGGTGCGGTTCGAAGGGTTGCGCATGAGGAAAACTCCCTGAAGCTGTATTGTGCGCCCTGTGTCGGGCTTGCCAACTACTTTGCACAAGCCGTGCCAAATCGAAAAATGACGGTTTTGCGTCACTTTCCGCGACATTGCGACCCGCGCGCATTTGACACTTGCGAATGTTTGGGAAAATACGCCACACATCGGCGATGGAGCGCGCAACCCAAGTCGTCGGCCAGTCCGGCCCGTTTCTCGATGCACTGGAGCGCGCCAGCCGCGCCGCCCAGCTCGATCGCCCCGTGCTGGTGATCGGCGAGCGGGGGACGGGCAAGGAGCTGGTCGCCGAACGCCTCCACCGCCTGTCGAGCCGGTGGGAGGAGCCGCTGGTCGTGATGAACTGCGCCGCGCTGCCCGAAACGCTGATCGAGGCGGAGCTGTTCGGCCATGAGGCGGGCGCGTTCACCGGCGCGACCAAGGCGCGGGTCGGCCGGTTCGAAGAGGCCGATGGCGGCACGCTGTTCCTCGACGAACTGGGCACGCTGTCGATGGGCGCGCAGGAGCGGTTGTTGCGCGCGGTCGAATATGGCGAGGTGACCCGGATCGGGTCGTCGCGGCCGATCCGGGTCGATGTCCGCATCGTTGCGGCGACCAACGAACATCTGCCCGACCGGGTCGAATGCGGCACCTTCCGCGCCGACCTGCTCGACCGGTTGAGCTTCGAGGTGGTGACGCTGCCGCCGCTGCGGGCGCGGACCGGGGACATCATGGTGCTGGCCGATTTCTTCGGACGGCGCATGGCGGCCGAGATCGGGCGCGACGAATGGCCGGGGTTCGGGCCGAACGCGGTCGACCAGCTGATGGAGCATCGCTGGCCGGGCAATGTTCGGGAGCTGCGCAACGCGGTCGAACGTTCGGTCTATCGCTGGGAACGGCCGGGGCCGATCGACCTGATCGAGGTCGATCCGTTCGCCTCCCCTTTTCGTCCGCGCAGTAGCGGCGGGGCTTCGGCACCCGCAGCGGCGGCTTCGGTGGCCGGCGCGCCGGCATCCATCGAACCGGGGGCGCCCGACGATCCGTGCGACGATTTCAAGACGCGAGTGAACCGGTTCGAACGCCAGCTGCTGACCCGCGCGATGGCCGAGGCACGATACAACCAGCGGACCTGCGCCGATGCACTGGGGCTGACCTATGACCAGCTGCGCCACGCGCTGAAGCGCCATGGATTATTGGGGCAGGGCGGCTGACCGACCCTTGCGTCCGTCCTGCCGCGTCCTAGATGTTGCCCGAACGTAACGACCGGAGCCGATCGGCCCATGCTTCGTTCGGTCGACCAGAGCTTAACGCCCAAGGAGGAACCCTCATGGCTTTCGAACTTCCGCCGCTGCCCTATGCCTATGACGCGCTGGAGCCGACCATCGACAAGGAAACGATGACGCTGCACCATGACAAGCATCATCAGGCCTATACCGACAAGCTGAACGAAGCCGTGTCGGAAGACGCGAGCCTCGAAGGCAAGTCGATCGAGGAGCTGATGGCGAACATGTCGGGTGCGCCGGCCAAGCTGCGCAACAATGGCGGCGGCTATTGGAACCACACCTTTTTCTGGGAAACCATGAAGGGCGGCGGTTCGCAGCCGTCGGGTGCGCTGAAGGATGCGATCGACCAGCAGTTCGGCGGTCTCGACCAGCTGAAGGAGCAGTTCAACACGGCGGGTGCCAACCAGTTCGGATCGGGCTGGGCATGGCTGATCGTCGGGCAGGACGGCAAGCTCGCCATCACCTCCACGCCGAACCAGGACAATCCGCTGATGGACGTCGCCCCGGTCAAGGGCACGCCGATCCTGGGCAACGACGTGTGGGAACACGCCTATTACATCACCTATCGCAATGCGCGCCCCGCCTATCTGAAGGCATGGTGGGACGTGGTCGACTGGGACAAGGTCGGCCAGCGTTACGACGCTGCGGTGAAGTAATCCGCCGAACGGCACTCTCCCGGAAGGGGAGAGGGTTGTGAGAGGGGGCTGTCCGCGAGGGCGGCCCCTTTTCTCGTCGTGGCGCGGCATGTCTCAAATCATGACCGCGCTGCATTAACCGCTTCGACGACGCCGCGACGGTCGTTAAGAAGCGGTGATGGGACGCCGATCAGATCACACCAGACCCCAGATCGAACAGATGCT
>CAJYRU010000413.1 GCA_913777295.1 uncultured Sphingomonas sp.
TCATGCGGATTGGGATAGGCGCCGCCGCCTGACTGACCACCGCCCGCCGGGTTGTTGACGCCATCGGGCGTGGCGGGGTCGGTGCCCTTGCCGCTTGCCTGCATCGGTTGCTTGCCCTGGTCAGCCATCGCGCGATCCTTTTTCTATTCAAAGGGTTCAACGCGCGACGACCGACAAGGGGTTCGCGGAAACCTCAGGCCAGGACGAAGCTGCCATTGACGCCATCGGCCTGGGCCGAGGGGGCGACCCAGATGCGGAAACTGCCCGGTTCGACGGTCGGGCGGTTCTGCGTACCAATGAAGCGAAGATCGTCGGCGCGCAGCGTGAACTCCACGACCTTCGATTCGCCCGGCGCCAGCGCCACGCGCTGAAACGCCTTCAACTCGCGCACCGGACGGGTGATGCTGGCGGCGACGTCGTGAATATAGAGCTGGACGACCTCGGTCGCGGCGCGGGTGCCGCTGTTGGTGATACGCGCGCGCACCTTCAGCGCACCGTCGGTGTTCAGCCGCCCGTCGCCCAGGTCGAGGTCGCTATAGGCGATCCGGCCATAGGTCAGCCCATGCCCGAACGGGAACAGCGCCGCGTTCGGCCCCTCGCGATAGCGGGCCTTGTATTCGGCCAGCGGCCCCGGCGGGTTCGGGCGGCCCGTGGTCTTGTGCGCATAATAATAGGGCTGCTGTCCGGTCGAATAGGGAAAGCTGACCGGCAGTCGTGCCGAAGGCGACATGTCGCCGAACAGGATGTCGGCGGTCGCCGGACCGCTCTGCGACCCGAGGAACCAGGTCACCAGGATCGCGCGGGCATCCAGCACGGGCTTTTCCAGCACCATCGCCCGGCCGTTGCGCAGCAGGATGACGGTCGGCTTGCCGGTTGCCAGCACCGCCTCCGCCAAGTCGAGCTGCGCCTGCGGGATGCCGATGTCGACGCGCGACTGCGCCTCGCCCGACATGCGCTGCGATTCGCCGATCGCCAGCAGCACCACATCGGCCTGCGACGCGGCGATCACCGCCGCCTCGATACCGCCGGGGATGGCGTCGGTGATGCCCGACCCGTCGACGGCGGTGACCGTGGAGGGATCGGAGACGGCGGCGCGGACGCCGGTCAGCAGGTCGACCGCCTCCGCATCCGAACCATAGACGTTCCACGTCCCGATCAGCTCGCGCTGTCCCTGCACGAACGGACCGATCAGCGCGATCTTCTTGCCCGACTTGGGCAGCGGCAGCAGGTCGCCGTCATTCTTCAGCATCACGATCGAGCGTGCCCCCGCCTCGCGCGACAGCTTCAGATGGGCGGGCGTGCGCACGCGCTGCTTCTCGCGGCGCGGATCGATGCGGCGGAACGGGTCGTCGAACAGGCCCAACTGCGCCTTCAGCGCCAGCACGCGGCGCACCGCCTGGTCGAGGCGGGCCATCGGCACCTCGCCCTTCGCGACCAGATCGGGGAGGTGCTTGATATAGAAGCCCGACTGCATCGACATGTCGACGCCGGCGAGGAAGGCCAGCTTCGTCGCCTCGCGCGCATCCGCTGCGAAGCCGTGCGCGATCAGTTCCTCGTCGCCGGTATAGTCGGACACGACCAGCCCGCCGAACCCCCATTCCTTGCGCAGGATCGTGTCGAGCAGCCACGGATTGGCGGTCGCGGGCACGCCCGACAATTCGTTGAACGATGCCATCGTCGTCGGCGCACCGGCGGCAAAGGCGGTCTGGAACGGCGGGAAATAGGTTTCGCGCAGCGTCCGTTCGGAAATGTCGACCGTGTTATAGTCCAGCCCGGCCTCCGCCGCGCCATAGGCCGCGAAATGCTTGGCACAGGCGGCGACGGCGTCGTCGGCGGTCAGGCCACGACGCCCCTGGAACCCACGCACGCGCGCATCGGCCATCGTCTTGCCGAGCAGCAGGTCCTCGCCCGCCCCCTCGATCCCCCGTCCCCAGCGCTGGTCGCGGGCGATGTCGACCATCGGCGCGAAGGTCCAGTCGATGCCCGCCGCCGACGCCTCGACCGCCGCGGCGCGGGCGGTCCGTTCGGCGAGGTCGGCATCGAAGCTGCCCGCTTCGGCCAACGGCATCGGGAACACCGTGCGGAACCCGTGAATGATGTCGGCGGCGAACAGCAACGGCACCTTCAGCCGCTGTTCGCGCATCGCGACCAGCTGCATCCGCCGCGCCATTTCCGCGCCATTGCCGTTGAACACGCCGGTCAGATGACCGGCACGAACCTGTGCCAGCTGCTGGTCGAACGTCGCCGTCGCGCTGATCGGGTTCAGCGCATTGGCCGCCCCCCCGGCCCAGGCGGCGGCCATCAGCGTCAGCTGCCCGCACTTCTCCTCGACCGTCATCTGGCCGATCAGCGCCTCGACCGATGCCGGCAGACGATCGCCCGCCTGCGCCAGCAGTGCCCGGGCCGGCGATGCGCTCCATGCCGCCACGGCGCCTGCGCCCATCATCAGCGCGCGGCGCGAAATGCGAATGTCTTCCATGCGATCCCCTCTGTGTCGTTTGCGCAACGATCCGGTCGCGCATGTGTTTCAAATCCGATCGTTCGAATCTGCTGTTGAAGCGCGTTGTAGATTCTTGTAACCGGTTACATCAAGAGCGAACGGCAGGCAGCCGTCGGATTCGCTGCGACGGGCGCGGCGAAGGCAGGGAGTGGACCGAAAGAGCATGGCGAATGCCACCATCCGCGATGTGGCTCGCGCGGCGGAAGTTTCCGTCGCCTCGGTTTCGCGCGTCCTCAACCGCCATGACAATGTCCGCCCCGCCTTGCGCGAGAAGGTGGAGGCCGCCGCCCGCGCGCTGGGCTATGTGCCCCATGCCGGTGCGCGCTCGCTCAGCCTTGCCCGCTCGAACGCGATCGGCGTGGTGCTGCCCGACCTGCACGGCGAGTTCTTTTCCGAATTGTTACGCGGCATGGACCGCGAAGCGTCGGAGCGCGGGTTGCAGCTGTTGCTGTCGAACATGCACGCCGACCCGGCGCGCGGCGTGGAAGCGCTGCACACCATGCGCGGGCGGGTCGACGGGCTGGTGGTGATGGCGCCGCATATCGACCCGGATCAGCTGTTCGACCATCTGCCGCCCGGCGTGCCCGCCGTACTGGTCAGCTGCGCGCCGCATCGCCAGCCGCGTCCCGAATTGCGCATCGACAACGCCGCCGGCGCGCGGGCGATGGTCGATCATCTGGTCGCAACCGGACGGCGGCGCATTTTCCATCTGGCGGGACCGGCGGGAAATATCGATGCCGAAGAACGACTTGCCGGATACCGCGCGGCGATGGCCGCCGCAGGCCTCGAATCCCACGTCGAACGCGGAACCTTTCTGGAAGAGTCGGGCGTTTCCGTAGCGGAACGAATGGTTCGGGAGGGGATGGATGTCGATGCGGTATTCGCCGCCAACGACATGATGGCGATCGGCGCGCTGATGGCATTTCGCCGGGCCGGCATCGCCGTCCCCGACCGGATCGCCGTTGCCGGGTTCGACGACATTCCGCTCGCCCGGCTCATCTCGCCATCGCTGACCACGCTTCGGATCGACATCGCCGGCCTGGGCGAACGCGCCGTCGCCCGCCTGATCGAACAGATCGACGGCGGCGCGGACCACAGCGTCGAACTGCGCGCGCCCATGCTGGTCGTGCGCGACACCACTTCACCAAGGGAAGACCCGGAAAACCGGGGAACAAGGGGAATATACGCATGAGGAAATCCATGATCCGCGCGGCACTCGCCGCGGCAACGACGCTGGCGACGGGGGCGGTTGCGATCGCTCCTGCCTCGGCGCAGACCACGACGGCGTCGGTGCGCGGCACCGTGCGCGACGCCGCCGGTGCCGCCGTATCCGGCGCGACCATCGTCGCCACGTCGACCGGCACCAACCAGTCGTATCGCGCCACCACCGACGCAACCGGCCGCTACACGCTGAATGGCATTCGCGCCGGCAGCTATTCGGTCACCGTCACCGGACCGACCGGCGAGACGGCGACCAGCGACGTGACCGTCGGCATCGCGCAGGCCGCCAGCCTCGACCTGACGCTGGGCGCCGCCACCGATGCCGCCGCACCCGCCCCGGCCGAGGGTGACGATGCGACCATCGTGGTGACCGGACGTCGCCTGATCGAAAGCCGCACCAGCGAAATCGCGACCAACGTGTCGCAGGAACAGCTCCGCACGCTGCCGCAGACCGATCGCAACTTCCTGTCGTTCGCCGCGCTCGCCCCCGGCGTCCGTTACAATGACAGCGAAACCGACAAGGGGATCCAGGCCGGCGCATCGACCGCCAGCCAAGTCAACGTGTTCATCGACGGCGTCAGCCTGAAGAACAAGCTGCGCGAAGGCGGCGTCGCCGGGCAGCAGAACAGCCGCGGCAACCCGTTCGGCCAGCTGGCGGTGCAGGAATTCCGCGTCCTAACCCAGAACTACAAGGCCGAATATGAACAGGCCGGGTCGGCGATCATCACCGCGATCACCAAGTCGGGCACCAACGAATTCCATGGCGAAGTTTTTGGCCAGTATACCGACCGCAGCCTGACCGAGCGCAATTACCTTGATCGCGAAGCCGGTCGGGCGAAGCCCGAATTCGAGCGCAAGCAATATGGCATTGCGCTGGGTGGTCCGATCATCAAGGACAAACTGTTCTTCTTCGGCACCTATGAAGGCAACGACCAGAACCGCGCGTTCATCGTCGATTCCACCGGCTCGGCCGCGAATATCGCCGCGTTCGAAAATGCGACCGGCCGCCGCCTGTCCGAGTTCGAGGGCAATTTCGTCAGCCCGTTCCGCAGCGACTTCTATTTCGGCAAGCTGACCTTCACCCCGGACGATCGTCAGACCTTCGACCTGTCGTACAGCCGTCGCGAGGAAACCGACATCCAGGGCTTTGGCGGCAACACGTCGTACGAATTCGCCGAAAACAAGATCAATACCGTCGACACGTATCTGCTGAAGTGGACCTATCGCGGGGACAGCTTCATCAACGAAGTCAACCTGAACTATCTGAACTACATCTTCAATCCGACGTCGTTGAACCCGGGCAGCCCGAGCTTCAACTATGACGGGGTGATCCTGTTCGGCGGACGCGATTCGACCCGCCGCGAAGTGCAGCAGGGCTACACGTTGCGCGACGACTTCACCTATACCGGCATCGACGACCACGCGATCAAGGTCGGCGCACGCGTCGAGATCACCGACATCGAGTTCGCGAACCTCGCCTATCTGCAGCCCGGCTTCACGTACCGCGTCGATACGCAGAACAACACGGACTTCACCTTCCCTGCGGAAGCGCGTCTGGGCCTGGGCAATGGTATTGTCCGCGGATCGAATACCCAGATCGGCCTGTATGCGCAGGACGACTGGGACGTGACCGATCGCCTGCAGCTGAACGTCGGCGTGCGTTGGGATTACGAAACCAACGGCAACAACAATGATTATGTGACCCCGGCGGCGGCGGCGGCGGCGCTGCGTGCCCTGCCCGCGACCAGCTACTTCAATCCGGAAAACTACATCAGCACCGGCAAGAACCGTAAGCCGTTCGCGGGCGCGATCGCACCGCGCTTCGGTTTCTCGTTCGACGTCTTCGACAATGCGCGGACGGTGATCTTCGGCGGGTTCGGGCGCTATTACGACCGCAACAACTTCAACAACACGGTCGATGAACAGTCGCGCACGATCAACCCGGTCGGCGTGTTCCGCTTCTCGCGCGATGGCGCCCCGCGCAACGGCCTGCCGACGGTCGTGTGGAATCCGGCATATCTGACGCGCGATGGCCTGCTGGCGTTGCGGGCGTCGTCGACCAGCGGCCTGCCCGAGCTGTTCGCGGTTCCGAACAACACCAAGCCGCCGGTGAACGACCAGGTCAGCCTGGGGGTCCGCCAACAGGTTGCCCAGTGGCAATTCGCATTGACCGGTTCGTACCAGCGTGGCCGCAATGGCTATACGAACCTGTTCGCGACGCGCACCAACGGCGGTACCGGTCCGTGCTGCAATACGGCACCGGTCATTCCCTTCGGCTATTCGAACGCACTGATCGGGTTCGACGGGCTCGATACACGGTACAAGGCACTCTATTTCACGGCCGACAAGCCCTACACCCAGACGTCGGGCTGGGGCGTGAACCTCGCCTACACCTTGTCGAAGGGTGAGAAGAACGGCGGCGACCTGTTCAGCCTCGATGAAGTGACGCCGGACGATTACGGCTGGCGGCCGCGCGAAGGCGACGAACGTCACCGCGTCGTCCTGTCGGGCATCGTCGACCTGCCGCTGGGCTTCCAGTTCTCGACGCTCAGCACCTTCGGTTCGGGTCAGGCGTTCCTCGTCACCGACGTGACGCAGGGGTCGGATCCGGGGCAGCGGCAGTTCCGTGCGGGCTATCCCGAAAAAAACTGCATCAAGGGCGTCTTCGCCTTCTGCGAAGTCAATCTGACGTTGGCGAACAAGCTGAAGATCCTGGGCGGCCAGACCGAAATCGCGGTCGACCTGCTCAACGCCTTCAACAACAACAACTTCTCCGGCTTCGACGGGTTCGTGAACAACCAGATCGACCCGGCCACTGGAACGGCGATCGATCCGCTCGAACGCGCCCGGATCGGCAACAACCTGCTGACCCTGCCGCGGCGCATCCAGTTCCGCGTCGGCTATCGCTTCTAATCACTTCCCTCCCCTGCCGGGACAGGCTCCCCCGCCTGTCCCGGCTTTTTTGTATCCAGTTAAGGGGCTTGTTACGTGATCGATCGCCGTTTCTTCCTTGCCGCCAGCACCGCCGCGCTTGTCGGGGCCTGCACGCCGCGGACCGGGATCGTGGCCGCCCCCGCCCGCAATTCCGACCTGCTCTCCGATATTCAGGAACGCACGTTCCGCTTCTTCTGGGACACGACCGATGCCGCGACCGGGCTGGCGCCCGATCGCTGGCCGACGCCCAGCTTCGCCTCGATCGCCGCGATCGGCTTTGCGCTGACCGCCTATGGCGTCGGCGAGAAGCATGGCTGGATCACGCGGCAGCAGCACCGCGACCGCACGCTCGCCAGCCTCGAATTCCTTGCCAAGGCGCCCTCCGGCCCCGCCGCGACCGGGGTGAGCGGCTACAAGGGCTTTTTCTACCACTTCCTCGATGCGAAGACCGGCACGCGTTATGGCCGCACCGAATTGTCGACGATCGACACCGCGCTGCTGCTGGGCGGGGTGCTGTTCGCGCAGAGCTGGTTCGACCGTGCCGATCCGGTCGAGGCACGTATCCGCGACCTGGCGGAACAGCTGTACCGCGCGGTCGAGTGGGACTGGATCGTGCCGCGCCCGCCCTTCGTATCGATGGGCTGGCACCCCGAAAGCGGCTTCATCCGCTCCGACTGGAACACCTACAACGAAGGCATGATCCTGTACGTGCTGGCGCTCGCCAGCCCGACGCATCCGCTGCCGCCCGCGACCTGGGGCGCGCTGACGCAGAAGTTCGACAAGAGCTGGGGCAATCGCTGGGGCGAGCCGCATCTGCAGTTCGCGCCGATGTTCGGTCACCAGTACAGCCATGTGTGGATCGATTTCCGCGGCATCCGCGATCCCTATATCGCGTCCAAGGGTATCGATTATTTCGAGAACAGCCGCCGCGCGACCTATGCGCAGCGCGCCTATGCCAACGAGAATCCGGGCGGCAAGGTCGGCTATGGCGACGATTGCTGGGGCCTGACCGCATGTGACGGGCCGGGCGATTTCAAGGTCACGATCGACGGGCGGGAACGCGAATTCTTCAGCTATTCCGCGCGCGGCCCCGGCGAGCGCGACGACGGGACGCTGGCCCCGACCGCAGCCCTTGGGTCCGTGGCATTCGCCCCCGAAATCGTCGAGCCGATGATCGGCAAGATGCACGCGCGCTATGGTGCCGGCATCTATGACAAATACGGCTATCTGGACAGCTTCAACCCGACGCTGACCCGCGCCGACAAGCCGTTGCAGCATGGCAGGCTGGTGCCCGGGGTGGGCTGGGTCGATGGTGATTATCTCGGCATCGATCAGGGGCCGATCGTGCTGATGATCGAAAATCTGCGATCGGGGCTGATCTGGGCGGTAATGCGGCGCAATCCGCATATCCGGCGCGGGCTGGAACGCGCCGGGTTCACCGGAGGCTGGCTGGCGTGATCCCGCTGATCCTGCTGGCGGCGGCGGCGCAGGCTCAGCCGCTCGACACGTTCG
>CAJYRU010000414.1 GCA_913777295.1 uncultured Sphingomonas sp.
GGAGCGAGGCGATGATGATCTGCTTGACGACGTGATAGATGGCGGCGTCGGCATCGATCACCTGCTTCAGGCGGCCCGCGAACGGGTTCACGATACCATAGGCCAGAAGCACGCCCATGAAGGTGCCGACCAGCGCCGAGCCGATCATGCCGCCCAGCACGCTCGGCGGCTTGTCGATCGAGCCCATGGTCTTCACGATGCCGAGCACGGCCGCGACGATGCCGAGCGCGGGCAGCGAGTCGGCGAGACTCTGCAGCGTGCCCTGCGGCCCTTCGACCTCGTGGTGATGGGTCTTGATCGCATTGTCCATGACCTCCTCGACCGCATGGACGTCGAGCGTTCCCGACGACACGACGACCAGGCGCAACGTGTCGGCGATCAGGTTGACAAGCGTATGGTCGGCGACCAGGCGGGGATATTCGGCGAAGACCGAGGAGGACTTGGGGTCCTCGACATGCGGCTCCAGCGCGATCGGGCCTTCGGTGCGCAGCATCTTCATCAGCTTCGAGACGAGGAAGATGACATCGAGATAGTCCTGCTTCTTGTATTTGGGGCCCTTGAAGATCTTGCCCATGGCACCGCCCAGCGCCTTCAGCTCGGCACCGCTATTGCCGATGACGAGCGCGCCGACGGCCGCGCCGCCGATGATGAGCATTTCGTGGGGAATCGCCTCGAACACAGGCCCCAGCGCGCCGCCAGTAATGGCGAAGCCGCCGAAGACCATGCCGAGCAGGATGACAAGGCCGATGGCAGGAAACATGGTGGACCGATTCTCCAGAAGGAAGCGACACAAGGGCCGTCAGATGTCTGGATTACCGCGATTTGGTCACCATAGGGTTACCGCGCCGGAAAGGACGTCCGCGCCGATGACGATTATTTCAGATAATCGAACAGCGACAGCCCGGCCAGCTTGCTGAAGCTCGCCTGCGTCGCCTGCAGCACGGTCATCGTCTGCTGCAACTGGGCGATGTTGCTGGCGATATCGACGTCCTCGACACTGGAGCGCAGCGTGGCGCGATCAGTGGCAGCGCCCTGCATCAGGCTTTCCTGCAAGGTGACGCGGGTTTCGCGTGCGCCGACCGATGCCTGGACCGTGGCGACATTGTTGTTGGCGGCGTTCAGCTGGTCGATCGCACTGCTCAACGTGGCGGCGGGCGTGCCGGGCGTCTTCAGTCCGGTGATCAGGTTGTTGAGCACCGTGAAGGTGTCGCTGTTGCCCGACTGGAAGACCTGTTTGGCGCTGACCGTCACCTCGACCGTCTGGTCGCGGTCGATGGGGACCGCCGAGACCTGCGAATCGGCATAGCTGGCCGTGCCGTTGTTCAACTGCACCGCATTGGTGCCGTCGACCGTGCCGAACAGCGGCTGGTTACGCATGTCACGGGTATTGCCCAGCTGCACCAGCTGGTCGCGGATCGCGATCAGCTGGTCGCCCAGCACCGAACGGTCATAGTCGCTGAGCGTGCCGTTGGCGGCCTTGGTCGCGATCTCGGCGGCGTTCTTCAACTGGTCGCCGATCGACCCCAGGGTCGTGTCGACCTGCTGCAACACCGATTTGGCGAGGTTCAGATTGCCCTTGTAGACGGCCGAATCGGCATCGGCGCGGTCGAGCTGCGCGATCTGCGCCGACGCGGCGGCATCGTCGGAGGGTTTTATCAGCCGCTTGCCGGTCGCGTTCTGCACCATCAGTTCATTGGCCTTGCCCTGCAGGGCCGCCATGCGCTTCGTGGTGCTCTCATAAAGGGTGGAGGTGGAGTTGGAAATCTGCATCACCGTCACCGGATTTCGAGGATGGACTGGAAGATATCGCGCGCGACCTGGATGACGCGGCCCGACGCGGAATAGGCTTGCTGAAACCGCATCAGCGACACGGCCTCATTATCCAGCGTGACGCCGGTCGCACCGGCCAGCGCGGCCTTGGCCCCGTCGCGAATCGAGGACTGGGCGTCGGCAATCGTCTGCCGCTGCTTCAGGCTGGAGGCATTTTCGGTGACGATATCGGTCAGCCGGCCTTCGAACTTGCCCGTGTAGCGCGACGCCTCGATCGCCGAGAGATTGTCGGTGTTGCGCGGCCCCTTGCCGCTCCCCGCCGCCGCGATCTGCGACGCGTCGGTCAGGGCGACGGTCATCGACGCGCCGCTCGACGCCATGGTGAACATCGGCCGCCCGGTCGCGCCGCTGGCATCCTCGCCCTTGGACTGGAGCGTGTTCATCGTGGCCGCAAAGTCCTGGGCGACCTGGGTGAAGCTGTCGCGCATCGCCGAGATCCGCTCCGCCCCGTCGACCAGTCCGCCCAGCGTCCCGCCCGACGGCACCACCTGGGACACCTTGCCCTGCGAGGCGACGGTGAAGCTGATCCCGCCACCGGTCAGCCGGTTATAGCTGACCGAACCCAGCGTATCGGGCGAGGCCAGGATCGGCCCTGCCCGGTCGCCGATCCGCACCGTGGCGCGTCCCAGCTCGTCGAGCGTCACGTTGACGTCGGACAGGCCGCTCATCTGCGACAGGATCTGGTCGCGCTGGTCGGCAAGCTGCGCCGAGGTGGCGGTGCCCGCCTGGGTCCGGGTCAGGCCGTCGTTTACACGCGACAGCGACACGGCCAGCGACGACAGCCCTTGGGCCGCATCGCGCGCCTGGCCGTCGAAATCCGCCTCGGTCGCGTCGAACGCCTTGTCGGTCGCCGTAAACGCGAAAGCCGCCGACGTGGCGGCTTCGATCATGTT
>CAJYRU010000415.1 GCA_913777295.1 uncultured Sphingomonas sp.
AGGGTCGCGAGCAGGTCGATCAGACCGCCTGCCGCGACCCTTTGCGTGTCCGCCGACAGCCCGGCGAGCGCGAGGCCGGTCTGGCACGCGATCAGTGCCACGCCGCTTTCGTCGGCGATGGCGCGAAGCTCGGTCAGGTCCGGCAGACCTTCGGGTGCGGTGCCGGGCGCCGTCAGCAGCGTCACGGCGGCTTCGTGCAGATAGACGCGCGTGCGGCCCCCCAGTGCGGCGGCGGCGCTGGCCATGGTCAGCGCCGTGCGCAGCCGATCTGAATCGGGGCCAGCGACAATGATCGTCAGCCCGCGCATCGACAGCCGGGGTCCTTGGGCAGGGTCAGCGTGCGGAAGCGGAAGGCGAGCAGGTCGGCGACCAGCAGCCGCCCCGCCGGATCGTCGCCAAAGCCGACGATCGCCCGCATGGCCTCCAGCGCGGCCATGCTGCCCATGATCCCGGTCAGCGCGCCCAGCACGCCCTGGTCGGCGCAGCTGGCATCGGCACGGGCAGGGTCATCGCCGACGAAGCAGCGGTAGCAGGGGAGCTGCGGTTCCCAGCCGCGGAACACGCCCAGCTGCCCCTCGAACTGCCCGACTGCCGCCGATACCAGCGGGATGCGGGCGGCAAGCGCCGCGTCGGCGACGGTCAGGCGGGTTGCGAAGTTGTCGCATCCGTCGAGTATGACGTCGGCTCCGGCGAGCAACGTGGCGGCGTTGATGGCGTCGATTCGGACGGGGTGAGGCTCAACCACGACGAACGGGTTGATGCGGGCGATCGCCGATGCCGCCGCATCGACTTTTCGGGCGCCGATGTTGGCGTCGGTGAACAATGTCTGGCGTTGCAGGTTGCTGGCATCGACGCGGTCGTCATCGATCACGACCAGCGTGCCGACCCCGGCCGCCGCAAGATATTGTAAAGCGGGCGATCCGATCCCGCCCGCACCGATCACGGCGACCCGCGCAGCCTTCAGCGCGGCCTGTCCCGCACCGCCAACTTCGCGCAGGACGAGGTGGCGGGCGTAGCGATCGAGTTCGGCGTCGGAGAAATTCATTCGGCCCAGTCGAACAGCAGCACCGCGCGATACCAGTTGCCGGCGTTGACGAAACGCGGGGCGAGATTGCCGCGCGCATAGCTGACGACCAGCCCGGCGGCATATTGTTCGACCGTCGGACAGTCGATCGCGCGCGGAATCGTGGCGCGCACGACATGATCCTCCCCGATCAGCACCGCGACATCGACCTGCAGCTGCGCCCGTCCGGCGACCGGCACGGGGCGGGGGCAGCCGGTGCGGCGCAGTTCGGCCCGGACAAAGGCCGCCATCTGCGCGGTCGGACGCGGCGTCCGGCGATAGGGCAAGGGCGGCAGCGCCTGCCAGTCGATCGGCGACCGTGCCGCCGGCACCGGTGCCGGCGCGGCCGGGGCAACCGGCGTGGACGGCGCCAGCGGGATTGCCTGCGCCAGCTGCGCGGTCAGGCCGAGCAGGGCGAGCGACATCATCGTCCGGTCGACCCGAACCCGCCCGCCCCGCGCGCGGTGTCGTCGAGCGTATCGACCTCGCACAGCGTCGCGCGGGTGACGACCGCCGGGACCAGTTGCGCGATGCGTTCGCCGCGCACGACGCGGAACGGTTCGTTGCCCAGATTGGCGAGGATCACCTTTACCTCGCCACGATAGTCGCTGTCGATCGTGCCGGGCGTGTTGAGGCAGGTGATGCCGTGCTTCAGCGCCAGGCCGGAGCGCGGACGGACCTGTACCTCATAGCCCTCCGGAATCGCCATCGCGAAGCCGGTGGCGACGGCGTGGCGGGCGCCGGGGGCCAGCTCGACATCCTCCGCCGCGACGACGTCCATCCCGGCCGCCCCGGCCGTGGCATAGGCGGGCAGCGGCAGTCCGACCCCATGGGGCAGGCGGAGCAGGCGGAGCGCGATCATGGGGCCACCGTAGCGTTCGAAGGCGGAACGGGTGCCGGATCGGCCGACATGCGGCGCACGGCATCGATCAGGTCGGTATCGCCCAGCAGCTCGTGGCCGCGCCCCGGCAGCACGCGATAGTCGGTGGCGATGCCACGCAGCGCCAGCGCCTCGGCATAGGCGCGCGAGAAACGCTGCGGCGTTTCGCTGTCGTCCGCTCCCACCAGCAGCGCGATGCGTGTGGCCGGCGCGACCCCGCCGACCGTCATCAGCGGGTCGAAGCTGGTGACCGGGATGCCGAAGCCGACATGCCCCTGCTTCGCGCGGAAATTGCGCCATTCGGGCAACATGCACGGGCACCCGGCCAGCACGACGCCATCGACCAGTCCCGGGTGCAGGCCCGCCAGCGCCGCCGCCATCGCCGCGCCGCCCGATTGCCCGACCAGGATGGTCCGCGCCTGCGGATAGCGCGCGCGCCAGCTGCGGATCGTGTCGGCGACGGCACCGATCCGGTCGGCGGTATAGGCGTCGCCGCTGGTCCCGCCGCGCGATCCGGGCGAATGGTTGCCGGCATCGTCGTGATAGCCCGGCCGCAGCAGCGCGACCGCGCGGGCATGGGGGATCGCATCGGCCAGATGCTGCGCCGCGCCGGAAAAGGCGGCCGGCACCGCGCCGTCGCCATCGCTGTGGAGCAGCAGGATAAGCGTGCGGACATCGCGCGGTGCGCTGGGGCCGAAATCCTGTCCGGCCAGCGTCCCGATGGAGGGCGACGGGCCATGCGTCACGCATCCGGCAGCGGCCAGCAGTAGCAGCGGGCTAAGCCAGCGCATCGGCAATCCGATCGGCCAGTCGGCCCGCGACGTCGTGCTTCGGCGCATCGGCCCAATGTTCGATACCATCGGCGGTGACGAGGTGGACGGTGTTGCGGTCGCCGCCCATCACATCGCCCGACACGTCGTTGGCGACGATCCAGTCGGCATTTTTGGCGGTCCGTTTGGCGGTGGCATGGGCCAGCACGTCGTCGGTTTCCGCCGCGAACCCGACCAGCAGGCGCGGGCGACGCGGGCTGCGGCCCAGCATGGCGAGGATGTCGGGATTGGGCAGCAGGGTCAGCACCGGCGGGCCATCGCCCTTCTTCAGCTTGGACGGGGCGGCCTCCACCTGCCAGTCGGCGACGGCGGCGACCATCACCGCCGCATCGGCCGGCAGCGCCTGTGCGACCGCATTGGCCATGTCGCGTGCCGATTCGACATCGATGCGATCGACGCCGGACGGGGTCGGCAGCGTCACCGGACCGGCGATCAGCGTCACCTTGGCCCCCCGCGCGGCACAGGCGGCGGCGATGGCGAAACCCTGTTTGCCCGACGACCGGTTGGCAAGATAGCGCACCGGATCGATCGCCTCATGCGTCGGCCCGGCGGTAACCAGCACATGCCGCCCGGCCAGCGTCTGCGGCGCGGGCGGCGCGGTCATGCGTTCGATCGCCGCGACGATGGCGGCGGGTTCGGGCAGGCGGCCGGGACCGAATTCGCCGCACGCCATCGCCCCTTCGTCCGGGTCCAGCACGGTGATGCCGTCGGCCCGTAGCGTCGCCACGTTGCGGACGGTCGCGGGATGCTGCCACATGCGGACGTTCATCGCCGGGACCGCCAGTACCGGCTTGTCGGTGGCGAGCAGCAGCGTGGTCGCCAGGTCGTCGGCCA
>CAJYRU010000416.1 GCA_913777295.1 uncultured Sphingomonas sp.
CTATATCGACGGCTTCTACAACCCCGTCCGGCGCCACTCCGCGCTCAACTACACCAGCCCGGCGCAGTTCGAACAAACCGCGCCACGCTGAGCAAATGCCTCTCCATTTGAGCGGGGCAAGTCCAGCCAGCATCAACCTGAATGTCGGGTTCTGGGCGAGAGCGGCCGCCCTCCCCTTCGCCACGATGACCCAGTTGCGGTCACTCGGGGCACCCTGCAGGTTTCCCAACTCCAGACATCCATTCATGTCGATCTTTGCGGGAGCGCTAAGTTGATTTTGCGGCAGGAATGACGCGGATGGGCGGCAAGCAGTCCGTTTTCGGGTGGATAGCTGCCGCCCGCGAAGCCGTGTAGGACTGCATCATGTCGCTTTCCGAACCCGAGGTGCGCACGGTCGGCTCCCTCTCCGCTGTCCGCGGGAGGTTCTTCCGCGCAGTCGTCCCAGGATACGAACAAAACGCCCTCTCCGGCTCAGTGCGTGCTGGCCGCTATCCACGCCCACATCAGCCAACGCTGTACCTGAGTTCTTTCGAGGCTGGGGTAACGGCTGCGATGATGGCGCATGCGGGTTTGACGGAGCATAGGCACGTGCTGCAGTTCGAGGTGAACGGAGCCGACGTATTCGACTTACGCGCATCGCGTGCCCTCGACGAGGTACGGCGTAAAGCTGGCGATCCGCTTTCTGCTTGGCAAGAAATCGCGCAGAGTGGCGGCGAACCCGCCTCGTGGCACGCCCGCGATTGGATGGAGAGCATCGGTGCGAAGGCCTAATCGACCCTTCTCGCAAGGCGCCGGGTTTATGGCACTTGGTGCTATTCAGCTGGAATGTCGCTGGCAGTCCGACCGTCAGTTAATGGGCCAGAATGGCGGTCCGGTATCGGTATAGATATCTTCTCCTTAGCGCAGTTAGCGCTTGCACAATGTCATTCGCAGATGCAGCATAGCGAAGCCTTTCAGGCATCCTCTCCTACTGTCTTCGGGTCGGCTTGCGCCGACCCATTTTTTTAGGTGACGATCTGAAACCACGTCGCCACATTTCGGCTCACGCCTTCTTTTCAAGTGCCTATTTTTAGGCAAGAACAGTCACCTACCCCCATCGCGACGACGACCCAGATCCTGTCGTTCAAGGCGCATTATCAGTGGCCCATTTACAGACATTCATTCAGGTAGAAATCACGGTGTCGGGATATGCATCTTGTGCAATTTATCTGACAGTCGAAGTTGCTCGTACGGCATAGAAGCTCGCGGTTAACGATCATGCCGGCTTGCCCGATCGATAGAATCGTGTCGGGAACGGGGCCTGTGACGGCCCTTTTGGATCGCGGAGTTCATTTCGCTGTCCCGCATCGGCACTTAACGGGATGGCCATGCCGTGGCTTTGCTCGAGTAGCGCGAAAAGCTTGCCACTCATCTGAGCGGCGGGATCCTCATGACCGGGGCTAGCAATCAGATTGTTCGTTTCATGCGGATCATCGGCAAGATCGTATAGTTCGTCGATGTCCCAGATGCCGTGGAAATGCATATATTTGTACCGGTCCTCGCGCAGGGCGTGGACAGTTGGGGTCTGCGGAAAATTCCGCTCCCAATAATATTCATAGAGAAGTTCGTCTCGCCACGGCGCGTTCAAGTCGTGTACCAACGGCAGCGCGTTGGCCCCAGCCATGCCGTCCGGCGCGCGCAGTCCAGCAGCAGCGAGCAGCGTCGGGGCGATATCGATATTGGCGACCACCTGTTCGACCACGCTGCCGGCCGGGAACAGCGCCGGGCAGCGCGCCAGCATCGGGATACGCATCGACTCCTCATAGGCCGTGCGTTTGTCGATCAACCCATGCTCGCCGAACATGAAGCCATTGTCGCCAAGATAGAGGATCAGCGTGTCGTCCAGCTCTCCGCGCTGTTCGAGCAGGTCCATGATCCGTGCCAGCCCCTCGTCGACCGCGAGCAGCGTTTCCATGTAACGCTTGTAATAGTCGCCGATGTCGAGCGTGCCGTGATAGGGATAGCCGACACCGTGCCAGCTGTTGCGCTGGTTCTCCACCCACATCGGCCGCCCCGGGGCGTTCGGCGCCATCGAGGCGGGATAGCGGAACGTCTCCTTGTCGTACCGACCCTTGTGACGCTCGGCCGGGACGAACTCGGAATGCACCGCCTTATGCGCTAGATGCATCATCCAGGGGCGGCACTTAGAACGTTTGCCAATCCAGTCGATCGCGTAATCGGTCAGTTCGTCAGTGATATAGCCCTTTTGCGGCACAGGGCGGCCATCGACGTTCAGTCCGTCGGCGCTTGGCAGATAGCTCCCCTGCCCCTTGAAGCTGACCCAATGGTCGAAGCCGGGCTGCGGGCCATCACCCTCGTCGCCCATATGCCATTTGCCGATGAAGGCGGTGTCGTACCCGGCGGCCTGGAGATATTCGGGATAGAATATGAGGCCCGGCGGGATCGGATGGTTGTTGTCGACCACCTTGTGCTGATGCGCATAGAGCCCGGTGAAGATCGATGCCCGGCTGGGCGAACAAAGTGCGGTGGTGACGAACGCGTTGCGAAAATGCGTGCCCTCACGCGCCAGCCGGTCGAGCGTGGGCGTGTCACCGAAATCCTGCGCCTTCATGAAGCCCATCGCGTCGTAGCGATGATCGTCGGTCAGCACGACCAGGATGTTGCGCGGTCTGACGCCCGGCAGACGCGGCAGGCGGCGCGACCGGCGCGGTTCCGGCGCAGCGCCCGCCGCCATCGAATAGAGACCGAACGCACCGCCGGTCCCGGCGAGCAGCACCCCGCGCCGCGTCGTGTCGCCGTTCATCAGAAGTCCTTGCGCAGCAAAAGGCCCGCGTAACGCCGGTCGTCGCGCGGCACGAAGCGGACGGTCCCGCCGAAGGTGCCGTTGCTCAGGAAGCTGGCATAAGGGGTATTGGCTATATTCTTCACATAGGCGCGCAGCTGCCACCCGTCGCCGGGCCGGATCAGCGCGACGCTGGCGTTCCAGACAGCAAAGGCCTGCTGTACCGTGTTGGGCGTCTCGGCCAGTGAATATTGCACCTTGCTGCTGAAGGAGACGTCGCTTTGCAACTCCATCGACAGCGTATCCGATAGGGCGAAACGATAGGCGGCATTCTCGAACAGCCGCACGCGCGGCGCGAAGGGCAGCGGCTGGCCGTTGATGTTGCAGCTGACCGGCGCGCCGACCGGGCAGTTGAAGTTGCGGACGGTGGCGTCGGTGAATGCCCCGGAGATATCGACGGTGAAGCCTTTGGCCGGGCGCAGCGTCACATCCGCCTCGACCCCGCGCGAGCGGACCGAACCCGCATTGATCAGTCGCGTGACGGGCGCGCCGCCGACCGAGTCAGTGAAGTTCGCCTGATAGCCGTCGAAATCGGTCGTATAGACCGCCAGCGCATAGCTGAGCGCGCGGTCGGCGGTGCTGCCCTTGATCCCGGCCTCATAGGAGTTGGACGTCTCCGGGTTCAGCGGAACTTCGTCAAGCAGGGTCGTCGCATTGAGCGAACGCATGTTGAAATAGACGTTGTAGGCCGGGCCCTTATAGCCGCGTGAATAGGTGAAATAGGTCTGGGCATGGTCGCCCAGATCGAGTTGAAGCCCGAGGCGGTAGCTGTTGCCACGCGCATCGGTGCGGCCCGTCGCATTGTGATAGGCGCGGATGCCCGGCCGGTCGAGCGACGCCGCGCCGCTGTTTGTCGGGTCGTTGGTCGAGGTGCGGACATGGTAGAAGTCCAGCGTATCCCAGGTCGAACGATAGCCCGCGATCCCCCGGAAATGGGGGGTGAAATTGATGTTCGCCTCGCCGAACAGCGCGTAATTGTGGTTGGTGATGCCGTAATTGGCGATGCCCGTGGTGCTGGTCCGCGTCGCGCCCGACAGGGTGGTCAGCGCGCGTTGATATTGCTCGTCGGTCCGCGCACGCAGATAATAGGCACCCAGGACATAATCGATCAGCCCACCCTTGGGTGAGGTCAGCCGAAGCTCCTGTGAGAATTGACGGCTGTTGACGCTCCCGTCGTCCGCGCCCGAGGGGAAGGCGGCCGTCAGCTGGGCAAGGCCGTCATAATCCTGCCGCTGGTGGTTCAGCCATTGCCGCCAGGCGGTGATCGAGGTGACATGATAGTCGCCCAGTGTCAGTTCACCGGTCAGCGAGCCGCCATAATTCTCGTCACGGACATTGGTATCGATATCGGTGGCCAGCCGCCGGTTCGAAGGCGAGGCGACGATCCCCTGGCTGGCCAGCGCGGCGGCCAGGGCGATGGAGTCCGTGATCGCATTCGTCGGATAGGCGATCTGCCGGGTCGAGCTATAAACGGCCGCGACGGTCTCGCGCGTGTTAAGATAGTCACCGATTGCGGTGATCTTGAGCGCGTCGAACGGCGTCACCACCAGCTTGCCGCGCGCGCCGTAGCGGCGCGAGCCATTGGCGTCATGGCCGGTCGCGACATTGCGCAGATTGCCGTCGAAATCGCTGTAGAGGCCGCCGATCAGCGCCTGGACCTTGCCCGGTACGATCGCACCCGAGACGCCAGCCTTGATGCGATACTCCTGATCGGTCGTCGCCCCGGCCTCGCCAAAGGCGTGCAATTCGTCGGCCGGGTTGCGCGTGACGATGTTGACCACGCCCGCCGAGGCATTCTTGCCGAACAGGGTGCCCTGCGGCCCGCGCAATACTTCGATACGCTCCACCTCACCAAGGTCGAGCGTCGATTGGCCCGGCCGGGTCAGTACCACGCCGTCGAGCACGGTCGATACCGATGGCTCGACCCCCGGTGACGTCGTGATCGTGCCGATGCCACGGATGAAGACGGTGCGGTCCTTGTTGGACGCGCCGCTGCGGAAGCCGACCGACGGGATCGAGGCTGCGATCCGCTCGAGGTTGTTGAGCTGCCGCTCCGCCAGCGCGCCACCCTCCAGCGCGGTTATAGCGATCGGCACCTGTTGCAACGTCTCGTTGCGATAACGCGCGGTCACGACCACTTCGCCGTCGGCGGGCTTGGTCTCGGTCTTCGTGGCAGGTACGTCCTGCGCGGCAGCGGACGTGGCGATTAGCGTGAAGGCGGTGCCAACGAGCAGCACGGACAGGCGTCGATCGATCATCTGGTCCCCTTTTTCAGATCGACGCGGAGGCTAATACCCACTCATCGACTAGGGAATAAAGAAGGACCTTGCCGGTCAGCAGCCGGACTTTAGCGTTCGGCCTCGATCGGCGACAGCCGGGGCAGCAGCAACTGCACCCAGCCGAACGCCGCCAGATAGGCGATCGCTGCGAACAGCAGCAGCGGCAAATAGCCCAGCCCCGCCGCCAGGGTCAGCCCGGCGATCTTGGCGATCGCCACCCCGCCCATATTGCCGCAGAACGACCCAAACGCCGTCACCCGGCCGACCCGGTGCTGCGGCACGATATCGGCGATCATCGCAAAGATGTTGGTGGAAAAGGCCTGATGCCCGGCCAGCGCCAACGCCATAAGTGACACCGCGATCGCATAGTTGTGTGTCAGCAGCGCCAGCGGGATCGGGACGACGGCCAGTGCACCGCTAAGCAGTACGGCCTTGCGCGCGGCATTCACCGACCAGCCACGACCGAGCAGCCGGGTCGGCACAACACCGCCGACCAGCGAGCCGATCGCTGCACCGCCATAGGCCAGCGCCAGCGGCACGCCGAGTGCGACGCCCGACAGCCCGAACTGCCGGTGGAAAAAGTCGGGCAGCCAGAAGAGCAACAACCACCAGGTCGCGTCGGACAACAGCTTGGCCCCCGCCACCGCCCAGGTCCGCCGGTCGCGCAGCAGCGGCGCATCGGGCAGCGGCGCTGCGGCGTCGGCTGTCCGGGGTGCGGCAAAGACGATCCCCCTGGCCGCGATCAGCCAGGTCAGCGCCCAACCCAACCCGATCAGTCCGACCGCGATGAACGTGCCCCGCCAGCCGAAGGTCAGGCCTAGAACCGGAATGGCGAGCGGCGCCAGGATCGCACCCAGGCTGTTGGCGGCATTGCCCGCGCCGAACCCGGCGGACCGCCAGCGCGGCGGCAGGACGGCGGCGACCGTCTTGATCCCGGTCGGCGTCCCCATCGACTCGGTTGCGCCCAGGGCGACCCGCACCGCGATGAACGCCCCCATCGACCGTGCCCAGCCATGCAGCAGGGCCGCGACACTCCATGCCGCCACCCCGATCGGATTGGCCCAGCGCACGCCCAGCCGATCGACGATCCAGCCGCTGAACAGGAAACCGACCGCCGCGCCGCCCTGAAACCAGGCGGCCAGCGTGCCGTAATCATCGTCGCTCCAGCCCAGATCGGCGGCGATCACCGGCTTCAGCACCGCGATGACCTGTCGGTCGACGAGGTTCAGCACACCCGCGGTGATGACCAGTGCAAACAGCAGCCCGCGACGGCGCGCGCTCAATTCCCCGACATGTCTCATGCCCGCATCATGGCGAGGCGCCGGGCAGCGCGGCGAGACAGTTTCTCTTTCGTCCCGCCAAGCCCGTTACAGCGTCAGCGGGGCGTGGTCGATCCGAGGCAGGACATGGCGGGCGAACAGATCGGCCTCCGCCGCATGCGGATAGCCCGACAGGATGAACGCATCGATGCCCGCTTCGCGGTACGCCTGCAGCTTGGCGAGAACCTGATCGGGATTGCCGACGATCGCCGCGCCGCAGCCAGACCGCGCCCGGCCGATGCCGGTCCACAGGTTCGCCTCGACATAGCCGTCATCGCTGCCCTCGCGCAGTTCGGCCTGCCGCCGCACACCCGCCGATTGCGAATCGAGCGAACGCGACCGGATCGCCGCGCCGGTGGCGTCGTCCAGCTTCGACAGCAGCCGGTCGGCGGCGGCCCGCGCCTCCGCCTCGGTCTCTCGGACCACGACATGGACACGGTAGCCGAAACGCAAGCTCCGGCCGCGCCGGGCGGCCCGCGCGCGCAGGTCGGCGACGATGCCGCGCACGCCCTCCATCGTGTCGGGCCACATCAGATAGACGTCCGCGCCCTCGGCCGCCGCCTCGCGCGCGGCCTCCGACAGGCCGCCGAAATAGAAGGGCGGGCAGCGCCCCGAGACCGTCGTGACCCGCGGCGGATCGAGCTTCAGCTTCCAGAACTCGCCGTCGTGATCGAGCGGTTTTCCGTCGAGCAGGGTGCGCAGGATGTGCATCGCCTCGACCGTGCGGGCATAGCGGGGCGCGCTGTCCAGCGTCTCGCCAGGCAGATCGCTGGAGATGATGTTGACGGTCAGCCGCCCGCCCAGCATCCGGTCGATCGTCGCGATCTGGCGGGCCAGCTGCGGCGGCCAGCTCTCGCCGATCCGCACCGCCATCAGCAACCGCATGCGCCGGAGCAGCGGCGCGATCCCGGCGGCGAAGGCGGTGGTGTCGATGCCCAGCGCATAGCCCGAGGGCAGCAGGCAATTGTCATAGCCCGCCGTCTCCGCCTGCAACACGATGTCGCGGCAATGCTCCCAGCTGGAACGGAGTGCCGGATCGGGGACGCCGAGAAACTCGTAATCGTCGTCGCACAAAGCCGAGAACCAGCTGATCTCGCAAGGGCCCAGCGTGTCGGTCACGGCAGGCGCTCCCCCATGCCCGCCTGGAGCACGGCATACCATTCGGCGCGGGTCCATTCGACGCGGTACACGTCCGCCGCCGCGCGGATACGGTCGGGATTTTGCGATCCGATGATTGGAATGATCCGCGCTGGATGCGCCATGACCCAGGCCAACGCAGCCGTAGCAGCATCGACACCCCAGCGCTGGGCGTGCTCTGCCAGCAGCGCACCTGCCAGTTGATCGCCTGCGACCAGCCGCCCGCCCGCCAGCGGCGACCAGGCGAGCACCGCCATGTCTCGCGCCATCGCCTGATCCAGCGTGCCATCGAACAGCGGTGTCGAATGCAGAGGCGAAAACTCAGGCTGGGTGGTCAGGATCGGCAGGTCCAGAAATGCGGAGAGCGCATCGATCTCGGCCGGGCTGTGGTTCGACACGCCGATCCCGGCGATCTTGCCCGCCTCCACCATCCGGGTCAGCGCGGTGGCGACCTCCTGCGGATGGGTCAGGAAATCGCGACGATGAATCTGGTACAGTTCGACCCGTTCGACGCCCATGCGCGCCAGCGACGCGTCCAGCGCCCCTGTCAGATAGGCCGAGCTCGAATCATAGGGGAAACCCGGCCAGATGCCGCCCTTGGTCGCGATCACCATCCGCTCGCGCAGCTCCGGCGCGTCAGCGAGCACCCGGCCCAGCAGCGCCTCGGACGACCCGAACCCGCCATCGTCGACGCCGTAGATGTCGGCGGTGTCGAACAGGGTGATCCCCGCATCGAGCGCCGCCTCGACACGGACACGCGCCGCGGAGACATCGTCGCCGGTGAAACGCCACATGCCCCAAGCTATTGGGGACACAAGGATTGCACTGTTGCCGAGCAGCCGTGCTTCGCGGGAAAGGCGGATCGTCGTCATCGGGCGTCGGAATGGCATAGGGACACGGGCAATGGTAGCCGCAATTCGATACGGGATCGTCGGGACGGGCATGATGGGCGTTGAGCATCTGCGCAACATCGCGCTGGTGCCGGGGGCGCAAATCGTGGCGATCGCCGACCCTGTGCCACAGTCGCTCGGCTGGGCCCGGGACGCGCTGGGGTCCGCAGCGGCGGGCGTTACCGCCTACGACAGCGTCGAGGCCTTTGCCCGCGACGCGCAAGTCGACGCGATCGTCATCGCCTCCCCCAATCATACTCACCGCGCGGTGCTGGAACCGTTGTTCGGCATGGATGCGGCGATCCTGTGCGAAAAGCCGCTCGCCACCACCATGGCCGATGCCCGCTGGGTCGTCGAGCGCGCTGCCGATCATGCCCGGCCATTCTGGACCGGCATGGAATATCGCTTCATGCCCCCCGCTGCCGCCTTTATCGATGCCATCCACAGCGGGCGTGTCGGCCGTTTGCAGATGCTGTCGATCCGCGAACACCGCTTCCCCTTCCTGCCCAAGGTCGGCGACTGGAACCGTTTCGCGGCAAATAGCGGCGGCACGATGGTTGAGAAATGCTGCCATTTCTTCGACCTGATGCGGCTGATTATCCAGGCGGAACCGGTGCGTGTCTATTGTTCGGGCGCGATGGACGTAAACCATCTGGACGAGCGGTATGACGGCCGCACGCCCGACATCATCGACAACAGCTTCACCACCATCGACTTTGCTAATGGCGTACGCGCCATGCTCGACCTGTCGATGTTCGCAGACGGGGCCGAGCATCAGGAGGAGATGAGCGCGACCGGCGACATCTCCCGCCTCGACGTCCTGATCCCGCCCGGCGAACTGGTGTACAGCCCGCGGGTCGGCTTTGGCGGAGAGAAACGCGTCGAGCGCACTCGCATCGCGATCGACCCGATGGCGCATGCGGCGGGCAGCCATGAGGGCGCGACCTATTACCAGCACCTTGCCTTTGCCGATGCGGTGCGCGGCGAGGGCCCCGTCCAGGTGTCCGCCGAGGACGGTCTTCGCGCGGTGGCGATGGGTGTCGCAGCGGAAATCAGCGCCCGCGAACACCGTGTGGTCGAAATGCATGAGGTCGAGGAGATAGTATAAGGACGCAGCCTTGGCGTGGTTAGGCGCTTACCATGATCACATCGCGCGTGGAGACCCAATCCCCGCCGTTCGCATGTGCCTTCTCGCCTCCCGAAAGCTGCCGCTCGTTCATATAAGCGAACCGGCTGCTTCAGCGAGCCCGATCGGCCACCCGGAACGGCGGAGATGGGTGGAAGGC
>CAJYRU010000417.1 GCA_913777295.1 uncultured Sphingomonas sp.
GCGGCGGGCTGAGGCTTCAGCAGCTACTGTCCTTTGTTACGACGATGGAATCTCCGCCTTTGCCGGGATGACGTCCAGCGCTGGCATGACGCCCGATAGCTCAAGCAAAGGCGGCGTCGGCCAGTGACCGGAAACAGGCGAAGGCGTCGCGGGCGGCGGCGATCATGCGGTCTTCCTCCTCCGGCGTCATCTGTGCCGCATCGATCTGCGCAGTGAAGCGTCGCCAATGGGCCGCGCGCCCCTCCGGATGGCCGGCGAGGTGCCGGGCGCCATGGTCGATGGTCAGGCCGATCCGTTGCGCGGCCTTCAACAGGAACGCCGCGCCCAGCGACGACCCCTCGGCCACATACAGCCAGCCGAGTGATGTCGACAGGTCGACAGGTTCGACCGCGGCGACTTCTGCAACGGGCGGTGGTGGGACGTTCAGGTCGGCCAAATCCGCCGCAATCGCCGCCGACCGGTCGCGTTCGTCCAGGTCGGGGATCAGTGCGCGAAGCTGTGGCGCGGCATAGAGCGGCGCCAGCGCGGCATGGAACGCCTGTTGCGCGCGCAGGAACCGGACATAACGTTGGGGCGAGGAGAAGGGATCGAGTGCCATGATCCGCTGGTCCAGCGTGTCATGGATCGTCGCCGTCGCAGCCTTCAGGCGCTGCGACCGGGTGGGGGTGAGGGGGATGGTCACCCGCCACCCTACCGCCTTTGGCCGGGGGCGCAAAGGCGCGTCGCCCGGCCGCTGGCGTCATGCGGCGTCAGAACAGGCCGTCATCGTCATCCTCTTCCTCGACCGCCGCGCTGGCGACGGCGAAGGCGGCGGGGACGTTGGCGGTGTGGACGTCGCGCTCCTGCGCCATGGTGTAGAGCGCGAAGATCCGAGGCAGCAGCTCGCCGAGCGCGGCACCGGCGGCGTCCGACAGCGCAGGGACCGGCGGCGTTGCCGACAACACGATCGCCGCCTGGCGCATGATTGCGCCCAGTTGCAGCTCGGCCCCGATCTCGTCCCCGGCGATCGCCAGCAGTTCGATCAGCTGGCGGGCATCGTCGCCGCCTTCGCGGACGGCCAGGTCGGTGCGCTGGCACCCCTCGCGGATCACGACTAGCGCCTGCGACAGCTTGGCGCCCATGTCGCCTTCGTCCTCCGCGCTGCGCTTCTGGGAGAGCAGCGTGTTGACGTCCGACAGCTCGCGGATCGGATGTCCGATGCCCCGCATCGCATTGCCCAGCGAGTGGGCATAGATGTCGACCTCTCCCGCCACAACCGACACCGCCTTGCCCAGATCGCCATGGCGACGGCACAGCAGGCGGGTGTTGGTGGCGATGTCCTGCACGTTGAACTGGACCCGCTGCAACTGTTCCAGCCGTCCGGTCAGTTCGGTGACGGTTTCGGTGATGAGGCCCAGCATCGCGCCGGAACGCTGGTCGGCCTCCTGCAACTGTACGGTGATGACCGCGACCTCGCCGACGGCTTCCTCGATCTGGATCAGGAACGGGCGGCCGTTGCGGCCGGTATCGTCCTCGATCAGGTCGAGCAGCGCGGCGGTGTCGGGCTGCAACGCCTTCAGGGTGGACACGAGCAGCACGGCATCGCGATCGAAGTCGGCGGCACTGGTTTCCAGCAGCGCGGCGAGCAGCCGGTGGACCACCGCCGCGACCTCGACATGCACCGCTTCCGGCAGGCCATGGGCGCAGCCATCAAGCAGTTGCAGCGCGGAGACGACATGTTCCAGCCGCTGCCGCGTGCTGTCGCCGACCTGCAATGCGCCTAGCATGGTGGCGACGCGCCCCTGTACGGTGCGGGCGATTTCCGCGACCTGCCGCGCCATCGATGCGACATCGCCCAGATGGGCGTTCAGCGCGTCGGCATCGCGGGTCAGCCGCACCGGCACGGCGGGCAGGATCTTGCGCGCTTCGGCGGCGAGCAGCCGTCCGGCCTGCTGCACGCTGCCGACGCTGGTCGACAATTCCTTCAGCTTGGCCAGGAACCCTTCCAGATGTTCTTCGCCGGTGGCAAGACGTTGCCCCATGTCATTGACGAAGCCTACGAAAGCGGCCTCGCCCGATGCCGCGATCTTGATGTTCATGCCATAGATGTGCAGCACGCGCAGCGCCTGGCGCATGTCCATCACATGGTCGCGCAACACGCGGGACGCCGACCCGATCCGGGCCATGTCCGCCTCGCGTCCCGCCTGTACCACCGGCAGCGCGTCCAGCTGTCCGGCGACCGATTTCAGGCTGGAGACGGCGATGCCCGCCACGCTTTCGTCGAGTGCGCCGGTCACCCCCTCGATCGAGGTGATGATGCGGTCGATCGTCTCGATCGCGGTCGACAGCGTCGATCCGGCGCGGACGAACCGCGCGTCCATGCCGGCGGCGACCAGCGCCAGCGTACGTTTCAGGTCGGACAGGTCGATCGCCTGCGCAGTATCGGTATCGATGCGGATATGGTGCATGGCGTCAGTCCTGGACGAAGGGGTGGGCAGGGGGCGGCGCGAACGTCAACGCGCGGTCGCCTGCAATAGTTCGCGGGCGATGGCGCTGAGCGGGATCACCCGGTCGGCGGCGCCCCGCGCGATGGCTTCCTTGGGCATACCGAACACGACCGAGCTGGCCTCGTCCTGCGCGAAGGTGCGGGCGCCAGCCTGCTTCATTTCCAGCAAGCCGCGCGCGCCGTCGTCGCCCATGCCGGTCATGATGATGCCGACCGCGTTCGACCCGGCGTTGCGCGCGGCGGAGCGGAATAGCACGTCGACCGAGGGGCGGTGGCGCGACACGAGCGGCCCTTCCTTGACCGCGACGACATAGCGCGCGCCCTGCCGCTCCAGCATCATGTGGCGCAGGCCGCCTGGCGCGATCAGCACGTGGCCGCGCATGACCGTGTCGCCGTCCTCGGCCTCTTTTACATCGACCTGGCACAGGCCGTTCAGCCGCCTGGCAAAGGCGCGGGTAAAGCTCTCGGGCATATGCTGCACGATGACGATCCCGGGCGAATTGGCGGGCAGCGCCTCCAGCACCTCGCGCAGCGCCTCGGTCCCGCCGGTCGACGCGCCGATGCACACGACCATTTCGGTCGTCCGGCTCATCGCGCGGCCGGTCGGCGGCGGCAGGACGGCGTCGGCGGTCAGCTTGGCCGGAGCGGCGGCGACGCGACCCGTCCCCGGCCGGCCGCGGACGCGCGCGCGGGCGGCACCCTTCACCGTTTCGCGGATGCGCATCTTGGCATCGTTCAGATGGTCGGCGACACCCATGCGCGGCTTCAGGATGACGTCGACCGCGCCCGCCTCCAGTGCCTGGAGCAGGGTTTCGGACCCTTCCTCGACCAGCGACGAACACATCACCACCGGGATCGGCTTCTGGCTCATCAGCTTGCGCAGGAAGGTGACGCCGTCCATGCGCGGCATTTCCACGTCCAGCGTGATGACGTCGGGTATCTCGTCCTGGATATAGCGCGCGGCGGCGAAGGGGTCGGCGGCGGCGGCGATCACCTCGATCGCGGGATCCTCGCTCAGGATCGCCGTCATCGCCTGGCGGACGCTGGCACTGTCATCGATGATGAGGACGCGGATCTTGCCCATGTCAGTCCTTCGTGAAAACGGTGTAGGACGCGGTTCGCACCGGCAGGTCCATGCCGGCGATCGATTCCGAATGGCCGAGGAACAGGAAGCCGCCGGACCGCAGGTTTTCGCACAGCCGGCGGACGACGCGTTCCTGCGTTTCCTTGTCGAAATAGATCAGCACGTTGCGGCAGAAGATGATGTCCATCGGTTCGCCGACCGGATAGCGGGCATCCATCAGATTCAGACGGGCGAAACCGATCGCGGACCGAAGGGCGGGCACGATCCGCACCTGGCTGGACGCCCGGTCCACCGCCGTCGCGACATAGCGCTGGCGGAGCGTCGCGGGCACCGGTTCGATCAGTTCGGCCGGATAGATGCCGCGCCGTGCCGTTTCCAGGACGACGGTGTCGATGTCGGTGGCGAGGATGCCGTATTCGATCCCGCTCTTCTGCGCGAACTGGTCCAGCACCATCGCCATCGTGTACGGCTCCGCCCCGGTCGAACAGGCCGCGCTCCACGCCCGGATGCGACGCCGGCCGCTGTCGACCAGGGTCGGCAATGCGGTCTTCGTCAGGAAGTCGAAATGGCCGGGTTCGCGAAAGAAATCGGTCTTGTTCGTCGTCACCGCGTTGATGAGGTGGATCAGCTC
>CAJYRU010000418.1 GCA_913777295.1 uncultured Sphingomonas sp.
TCGATCGCGGCGAGGAACTGCCCGTCGAGTTCAAGGGCCGCGTCATCTATTATGTCGGCCCGGTCGATCCGGTCGGCGAGGAAGTGGTCGGCCCGGCCGGCCCCACCACCGCCACCCGCATGGACAAGTTCACCCGCATGATGCTCGACCAGGGGCTGCTGGCGATGGTCGGCAAGGCCGAACGGGGCGCCGATGCGACCAAGGCGATTGCGGAAGCCAAGTCGGCGTATCTGATGGCGGTCGGCGGCGCGGCGTACCTCGTCGCGCGGGCGATCAAGGGATCGAAGGTCGTCGGGTTCGAGGACCTGGGCATGGAAGCGATCTACGAATTCGAGGTGCAGGACTTCCCGGTCACCGTCGCGGTCGACAGCGAAGGGCAGAATGTCCACCACCTCGCGCCGCTGGTATGGCGGGAGAAGATCGCGAAGGAGCGGTTGCTCGAGGGGGCGTGATCCTGGCTCAGGGGCGGGCGGGAGCGGATGACGCTCCCTTCCGTCATTCCCGCGAAGGCGGGAATCCATAGACGCCGACGTTGCGGATAGAAGTGCGAGCGTTGCGGTTATGGGTTCCCGCCTGCGCGGGAACGACGATTGTGGTGGGGCGGGCCGTTTTTCGCCCCACTCGTCATCCCGGCGAAGGCCGGGATCCACCGTGCCGCATACCCGACGGCTTCGGCGCTTGCGGAACCTTGGATCCCGGCCTTCGCCGGGATGACGAGTGAGGGGACGGAGCGGCGGCGTGGCCCGTTCCTCCCTACCCACGTTACCCCGGATCAAGGCCGGGGTGACGGCGAACGCGCTACCAGCTCAATCCGCCGTCAGCGCGTCGATGAACCGCTTGCGCCACCAGATGACGTCTTCATCGACGACATTCTCGATCATCGCCTGCCACCGGTCGATTCGTTCCGCGCGCGGCATCCGAAGTGCCTTGTCGATGCCGTCGGCAATATCCTCGGCACTGTAGGGGTTCACCATCAGCGCGCCGACCGACAGCTGCTGCGCGGCGCCGGCAAAGCGCGACAGGATCAGCACGCCGGGATCGCGCGGGTCCTGTGCGGCGACATATTCCTTCGCCACCAGGTTCATGCCGTCGCGAAGCGGCGTCACCAGCCCGATCCGCGCCGCGCGATAGATGCCGGCCAGCACCTCGCGCGGATAGCCCTTGTTCACGTAGCGGATCGGGACCCAGTCGGTATCGGCATAGGCGCCGTTGATCCGCCCCGACATCTGTTCCAGCGTGTTACGGATGTCGCGGTACGTCTGCACGGCGGTGCGCGACGGCGGCGCGATCTGCAGCAGATAGACCAGCGCCCGCCGGTCGGGATGGTTCTGCAGGAAGCGTTCGTACCCGGAGAAGCGTTCGGGCAGCCCCTTGGAATAATCCAGCCGGTCGACGCCGACGATCAGGCTGCGCCCGACCGCGCTTTCCAGCTGGTTGAGCTGTGCCGCGCGGGCGACCGGTCCGGCGGCGCCGGCGATGAAGTCCTTTGCCTCGATCCCGATCGGGCAGCTGATCGCGCAGATGGTGCGCCCGCCGACGGTGACGTTGTTGCCGTCGACGGTGCCGCCCATCTCTTCCTTCACATAGTTGAAGAAGCTGTCGAGCCATTCCTCGTTCTGGAACCCGACCACGTCATAGGCGAACAGTGCCTCGACCATGCGGCGATGGTCGGGCAGCGCGGTCAGCAGCCGGCGCGGCGGCCAGGGGATGTGCAGGAAGAAGCCGATGCGGTTGGTGATACCCTGCTGCCGCAGTACCCAACCGAGCGGGATCATGTGATAGTCATGGACCCAGACCAGATCGTCGGGTTCGATATGCGGGCCGATCCGTTCGCCGAACACCCGGTTGACCCGTTCATAGCCGCCCTGGAAATCGCGCTCGAACTCGGTCAGGTCCAATCGGTAGTGGAATAGCGGCCACAGCGTGCGGTTGGCATAACCGTCATAATATTCCTCGACGTCCTGCTCGGACAGATCCATCACCGCGCTGGTCACGCCGCCATAGGTCTGGAACCGCAGGTCGCGATTGTCGCTGGTGTCGCCCGACCAGCCGAACCAGATGCCGTCCTCTTCGGCCAATGCGGCGTTCAGCGCGACGGCGAGGCCGCCCTGCGCGCCGCCGCCAGTGCCCGGCTGCGGGGCCTGCACCCGGTTCGAGATGACGATCAGGCGACTCATCGGACGACATTCCATGACTTGCTCAACAGGACGGCGGAATTGATCATGCCGACCAGCGAGTAGGTTTGCGGGTAGTTGCCCCAGAGTTCCCCGGTTTCGGGGTCGATGTCCTCCGACAGCAGCCCGGCCGGGGTGCAGCGCGACAGCATCTCTTCCAGCAATTCGCGGGCATCGTCGTCGCGGCCGGTCGCGTGCAGCGCCTCGATCAGCCAGAAGGTGCAGACGTTGAACGCGGTGTGCGGCAGGCCGAAATCGTCCTCGATCGCATAGCGCAGCATGTGGCTGCCACGCCGGAGGCCCTTTTCCACCGCTTCCAGCGTGCCGATGAAGCGCGGGTCGCTGGGTTCGAGGAAGCGCAGGTCGAGCAGCTGGATGAGGCTGGCGTCCAGATCGTCGCCGCCGAAGGTCGCCGACATGCGGTTCGTCTCCGGCCGCCATGCCTCGCGCTCGATCTTGGTGCGCATCGCGGTCGCCCGGTCGCGCCAGAAGGTTTCCCGGTCGGCGAGGCCCAGCGTGCTCGCGACATTTGCGAGCCGGTCGCACGCCGCCCAGCACATCGCCGCGCTGTAGGTGTGGACATGGCTTTTGGTCCGCAGTTCCCACAGGCCCGCGTCGGGCTTGTCATAGCTTTCCCATGCCCGCTCGCCGATCGGCTCCAACGCCTCGAAATCGGCCTGCTTGCCGACGCGGAACAGCCGCTGGTCGAAAAAGCCCTGCGCATTGGACAGGATGATCTGGCCATACGCGTCGTGCTGGATCTGTTCATACGCCTGGTTGCCGACGCGTACCGGCCCCATGCCGCGATAGCCGTCCAGACCCTCGGCCTCGCGCTCGACCAAAGTCGCCTCGCCACCGACGCCGTAGAGCGGCTGGATCTGCCCGTCGGCGGCATTGTCGACGATGTTGCGGAGATATTCCAGATACCCCTCCAGCACGTCCAGCGCGCCCAGCCGGTTGAGCGCCTGCACCGTATAATAGGCGTCGCGGATCCAGCAGTAGCGATAGTCCCAGTTGCGCCCGCTATCCGCATGTTCGGGGATCGAGGTGGTCAGCGCGGCGACGATCGCGCCGGTTTCCTCATGCTGGCACAGCTTCAGCATGATCGCGCTGCGGATGACCGCCTGCTGCCATTCGACCGGGGTGGCGAGGCCGCGGACCCAGTGGCGCCATTCGTCGATGGTGTTCTTGAGCATCCGTTCGACCGAGGCGGGGAGTTCGTCCGAAAAACTCTCGTCCGGGCCCAGAAAGAAGTGCAGCGTGCGTTCGACCCGGAACAGGCGCTCGTCCTCGACCCAGCCGACCGGCGCGCTGGTCGACAGGCGGATCGCCTCCTGGTCGAGCAGGTAGCGGATATGGTTCGACCCGCGCGTGCGCTCGGCCGGCGCGCTGCCCCAGTCGACCGAGGGGCGCAGGCGGACGCGGATGCGGGGGCTGCCGGCCAGCGGGCGGACGATCCGGCAGAAGGCGACCGGGCGGTACATGCGGTCGTGCCGTTTGAAGCGCGGGCAGA
>CAJYRU010000419.1 GCA_913777295.1 uncultured Sphingomonas sp.
CCCCGGCGGCGATCGCGCCGGGCGTGTCGGTGGTCGGCAGCACCCGTTCGCTGAGCGCCGTCATCACCGCGCGCTGTACCGGCGTGAATACCGCCACGCTCGGCGGGCCTTCGCTGATGGCCGGGACTGGCGTCGTGACCGGCCCGCTGGGCCCCGCCGCACGTGCAAGCGGGGCATAGCGCGCGGTGCCGAACATCGCCGCGACGCCAGCCAGCGCCGTCCTGCGATCGATCATTTCATATTCTCCTTCAGATCCTGCGCAATCGCGGCTTCGGGCAAGGGACGGACCCAGATATTGCGGAACGACACCGGCGAATCATGGTCCTGCAACTGGATCGGCGCGGCATCGCCATGCGCCGTGTACTTCGCGACCTGCCGCCACACCGTCGTCCCCAGCATCGCCTGGTGGTTCTGGACCAGCACGCCGTTGAGGAACGCGGTGACATAGGCCGGGCGGACCAGCGACCCGTCGGGGGCAAAGCGCGGCCGTTCGAACACGATGTCGTAGCTCTGCCACTCGCCCGGCGCGCGCGACGCATTCACCAGCGGCGGTTTCCAGCCATATACCGCGCCGACCGTACCATCGGCATAGGTCGGGTTCTGATAGCCATCGAGGATCTGCACCTCATAGCGCTGCATGAACCACACGCCGCTGTTGCCGCGATCCTGTGACGATTTGGTCGGCGGATTGGGGCTGCGGAATTCCAGGTGCAGCTGCACGTCGCCGAAGCTCTGCTTGGTCACCAGCGCATTCTCGCCACCGGCGGTCGCGCGCGACGGAACGGTCATCGCACCGTCCTTGATCGGCCACGCCTTACGCTGCGGCGTCCACGCGTCGAGCGAGCGTCCGTCGAACAGCACCACCGCATCCGACGGCGCACCGCCGGGCTGCTTCGCCGGGGTCACGACGACCGGCGCCGGCCGGTCCGCGTCATGCACCCGCCACTGCCCACCGGGCAGCATCGGCGTATCCTTGAACCCCGGCTTGTCCTGCGCCATGCCGGAAGTTGAGAGCGTTACCAACGTCGCGCCAAGCGCGACCATTGTGCGGAGCGTCATCCTTGCCTCCCCCGTTTAAGCCTGATCGATCCGGCGATAGGCGGCGACCAGCGCCTCTTCGCCCGCACGACCCTGTATCGAATTGCCATGTTCCATGCCGATCACCCCGGCGTAGCGCTTCTCGCGCAGCCAGCGGACGATCGTCGCATAGTTGATCTCGCCCGTGCCCGGCTCGTTCCGGCCCGGATTGTCGCCGAACTGGATATAGCCGATCTCGTCCCAGCAGGTGTCGAGCGTCGGGATCAAATTTCCCGACTGGATCTGTTCGTGATACAGATCGGCCAGCACCTTTACGCCCGGACTGTTCGCACCGCGCGCGACGGCATAGCCTTGCGCCACGGTCTGCATGTATACGCCGGGATGGTTGGTGCGGGTGTTGAGCGGCTCCATCACCATCGCGATCCCGTGCGGCGCGACGATTTCACCGGCGCGGCGCATCACATCGATCACCCGTGCGGTCTGAATATCCAGCGGCACCTTCGGGTCCATGAAGCCGGTCACGACCGTCATCCGCGTCGCCGACAGCCGCTTCGCAACATCGATCGATGCGCGGATATCGGCGAGGAACGCCTCGCGCTCCGCGCCGTCGGTCGCCCCCAGGATCGGCCGCGACTGCGCCCATTTCGGCATGGAGGCGACGAACACCCCCATCGTCATGCCACGCTGCTGCAACGCCTTCGCCATCGCCGTCTGTTCGGCGACGCTGCGTAAGGCAGCCTCGTTATCCTCCCACGCGGTAAAGCCCTGATCGGCGGCATAGGCGATCTGTTCGATCCTTCCGCCCCGGCTGGCAAAGCTGCCCTCGTGCGGCGCGAACTTCAGTGAGAAGCGCGCGGCGTTGGAGGGCGGGCGCTGTGCCGCGCCGACGCCGGTGGCCAGCGTCGCCGCCGCAGCGCCCGCCATCACCGTGCGGCGCGACACGCCGCTCATTTGGCCGACGTCAGATAGGCGATGATCGCCGCACGCTTCGCCGCATCGGGCGTCGCGATCGGCATCCGCGTGCCCGGCACCTTCTTGGTCGGACCGGCCAGATATTCATCCAGCGTCTTCGCATCCCAGCGCAGCTTCGACGCCTTCAATGCGGGCGAATAGTTGAAGCCCGCGACCGATGCCGCCGGGCGTCCGACCACGCCGTTCAGGTTCGGGCCGATGCCGTTGCGCCCGCCCTTGTTGACCGTGTGGCACGCCTTGCACGCATTGAACGCGGCCGGTGCAGCGGCCGGCGTCTGCGCAGTCGTCGGCGAGGCGGTGGCGAACAGCGCGACGGTCGCGCTGGCCCCGGCGATGGCCATTCCCATCAGAAACTTCATCGTGACTCTCCCGATACTTGGGTCCATTTGGCGTCGGACGCGGCGTTCGCGATCATCGCCTCGATAAAGGCCATGGTGCGCAGGCCATCGGTCAGTCCCGGTACGAACCGCACGTCGTCGCCGCGAATCTGTTCGGCAAAGCCGCGATACAGATTGGCGAATGCCTCGATATATCCCTCCGGATGACCCGAAGGTGTACGCAACAGCGCCTGGGTCGACGCCCCCAGCCCCGGTCCGCCGGCACGCACGACCTCTGCCGGCCGGTCGAGCCAGCGCAGCGTCAGCGTGTTCGGCTCCATCTGCGCCCATTCAAGCGTGCCGCGCTCACCCGACACCCGGAGCTTCAGGCCGTTCTCCTCGCCGGCGGCGACCTGGCTCGCCTTCAGCGTGCCGCGCGCGCCGCCTTCGAACCGCAACAGCGCACTGACATCGTCGTCCAGCCGGCGTCCGGGGACATGTGCCGTCAGGTCCGCCGACAGGCTGTCGACACGGATGCCGGCAACATGCTCCGCCAGGTGGAAGGCATGGGTACCGATGTCGCCCAGACAGCCGCCCAGTCCAGCCTTTGCCGGATCGGTGCGCCATTCGGCCTGCTTGTTGCCCTCGCCATCGATCGGCAGGCTCAGCCAGCCCTGCAGATATTCTACCTGCACCACGCGGATCGTGCCCAGATCGCCCCGTGCGACCCGTGCCCGGGCCTCCTCGACCAGCGGATAGCCGCTATAGGTGAAGGCCAGCGCGAATTTCGCGCCGCTCGCCCGCGCGGCGGCCGCGATGGCGCGGGCTTCGTCGCCGCTCATCGCCATCGGCTTTTCGCAGAAGACGTTGATCCCGGCGTCCAGCGCGGCGATCGCCATCGGCGCGTGAAGGTGGTTGGGCGTCACGATCGCCAGCGCGTCGATCCGCTCGCCCATCGGAAGCGCCTGCTCGCCCGCGATCAAGGCGTGGACGTCACCATAGACCCGCGCAGGGTCGAGGTTGAGCGCTTCGCCGCTGCGGGCGTTGCGCCCAGCATCGCTGCTGAACGCACCCGCGACCAGTTGCCAGTCGCCGTCCATCGCCGCGGCGTGACGATGAATCGCGCCGATGAACGCACCTTCGCCGCCGCCCGCCATGCCGAGCTTCAAGGGAGGCCTCGCGGTCATTCCGGCGACAGTCCCATCAGCGTGCGGATCGCCGCCCGGTCGACGCCGCTTGCCGCGAAATCGTCGAACGGATGGTCGGTCAGACGGATCATGTGCGCCTCGATGAACGGCGCCCCTTCCGCGGCACCGTCCGCCGAATTCTTCAGCGCGCATTCCCATTCCAGCACTGCCCAGCCATCATAGCCGTACTGCGCCATGCGGCTGAACACGCCCGAAAAATCGACCTGCCCGTCGCCCAGCGAGCGGAACCGCCCGGCACGATCGACCCAGTTCTGATACCCGCCATAGACGCCCGACCGTCCGGTCGGATTGAACTCCGCATCCTTGACGTGGAAGCACGAGATCCGGTCGTGATAGCGGTCGATGAAGTCGAGATAGTCGAGCTGTTGCAGGACATAATGCGACGGATCGAACAGCAGCCGCGCGGCATTATGGCCCTTCACCGCTTCGAGGAAGCGCTCCCAGGTGGCGCCGTCATGCAGGTCTTCGCCGGCATGGACTTCGAAGGCGCAATGCACGCCATTATCCTCGAACACGTCGAGGATCGGGGTCCAGCGCCGCGCCAGTTCGGCAAACGCCTCCTCGACCAGCCCCGCCGGCCGCTGCGGCCACGGATAGACATAGGGCCATGCGAGCGCGCCGGAGAAGGTCGCGTGCGCCTTCAGCCCCAGCCTGGCGCTCGCCTTTGCCGCCATCGTCACCTGCTCGACCGCCCAGACCTGCCGCTCGGCGGGCTTGCCATGGACTTCCTTCGGCGCGAACCCGTCGAACAGCGTGTCATAGGCCGGATGCACCGCGACCAGCTGACCCTGCAAATGGGTCGACAATTCGGTCACGGCGATGCCGTGCTGCGCCAGCTTGCCGGTCAGCTCGTCGCAATAGTCCTGGCTTTCCGACGCGGTCTTGAGATCGATCAGCCGGCTGTCGCACGGGATCTGCACCCCGACATAGCCGAGGCCAGCGGCCCATTCGGCCATATTCTCAAGGCTATCGAACGGGGCCTCGTTGCCCATGAACTGGGCAAGGAAAATACCCGGTCCCTTTATTCCCGTCATGCCAGCGTCTCCTTGCGGTCGTCACGGAAGGTCAATTGGAACAGCAGCGCGATCGC
>CAJYRU010000420.1 GCA_913777295.1 uncultured Sphingomonas sp.
AAAGCAGGAGCGGTTCAGCGGTAGAAGGTGTGGTCGGCGATCTGCGCGACGCGGGTGCGCTTCGGGAACGATGCGCCGGCGGAGTGGAAGAACAGCGCACCCGGTGCGACATCCTCGTCCTTGCCGCTCAGCGTGCGCTTCGCGATCTCGACGGCGGTGTTCCAGCGGCCATTGTTGCGCGGGGGATCATAGGCATCGACGTTGAAGAACTGGCCACGCTGCTTGACGACGCCGCACGCGCTGCTGGCGAAGCGGCCGCTCTTCATGCGGGCGCGGATGACCTGGGCGACGGCCTGCTGGCCCTTGTGCGGCTGGTTGCCGGCTTCATGCACCACGACCTTGGCGACGCATTCGACTTCGGACTTGTCGAGATTGGCGACCTCCGCATCAGCGGTTTCGGTCGGGGCTGCCTCGACGGCAGCGGTTTCGGCGGGGAGCGGCTGCACCACCGGGGTCGGCGATGCGAAGGTAACGGGAGCGGGGGCGATCGGTGCCGGTTGCTGTACGACCGGGAGTTCGGAATCCGTGTTCATCGCGACATGGGCGCTCGCTACGCCACTTGCCGCCGTCAGGCTCCACAACACCAATACGGACCAACGCTTATTCATTCCAACGCATCTTTTATGCGCAAAGGTGCCCGCCATCGGCCGCAGAAACGCGGACAAAAGGAAGCGGCCGTCGGGAACCCCCACGTCTCGCCGTCCGGTTTCCGCTTCTGGGTAGAGGGCGGATGGCCGGACCGGCTGAAAACTGGGACGTCCCTTCGTCCCGGCGCGGCAAACTGTCAACGCGACCACCGTTCATCGGCGACGAACCGTTGGTTCCATCCGATCAATCCACGCCCGAAACGATAAATGGAGCGAGTGTAAACGGACAGAAACCATGTTCCTGTCGCGGCATTGTCGCGAATCGTGGCTAGAATCGCCCGGTCACGACTCGTTCCGACACTTGCGACTGTTCGTCACGATCGTCCGCGAAACTGTCGAGCAACCATGAGCGGAATTGCGCCATCGCCCGACCCGGCGGCCGTGATTTCAGCCGCGTCAGCCAATAGCCGTCGATCCGCGCCTCGATGGCGAACGGCCGCACGATCCGCCCGCTGTCGATCTCCCGCCGGAACATCGCCGCGGGGGCGAGCGCTACGCCTTCGCCGAGCATCGCCGCCTGCACCATGACCAGCGACGAATCGAACAGCGGCCCGTGCAGCGCCCCGACCTCCAGCCCGGCCGCCGCGAACCATGCCGGCCAGTCCTGCGCGCGATACGACCGGAGCAGCGGCATCCGCAGCAGATCGGCGGGCGTATGCAGCATCCGCGCGACCGCCGGCGCGCATAGCGGCGTCAGCGGCGCAGGACAGATCGCATCGGCCTCCACGCCATGCCACGCCCCGTCGCCAAACCGGATCGCGCAGTCCAGCCCCTCGGCGACCAGATCGACCTGGTTGTTGTTGGTCAGCAGCCTGAGGTCGATCCCGGGACAGGCGGAGCGAAACGCCGGCAGCCGTTCGAGCAGCGCCCCGACCGCAAAGGTGCCGACCGCGCTGACCGTCAGCACCTCGCGCACGCCGCCGCTGTCGAACCGTTCGAACAGCCGGTCGATCGCCCCGAACGACGCGACCAGCGTCGGCGCCAGCGCCATCCCTTCATCGGTCAGCAGCAGCCCGCGATTGGACCGGCGGAACAGCGTGACGCCGAGGCGCGCCTCCAGCGCCTTGATCTGGTGGCTGACCGCCGCCTGCGTCACGCACAATTCGTCGGCGGCACGGGTGAACGACAGGTGCCGTGCCGACGCCTCGAACGCGCGCAGGGCATTGAGGGGAACCGCTGCGCGCGCCATGGAGCCTGAGATTTCCTAAGGATCGGACCGAGAGATGATCCTTTGTCGCCCGCGCGGTTTGGCGTCAATCAACGTCTCGTCCACGCATCGAAAAGGAAGGGCGTCATGGCGTATCGTATATGGTTCAGGGGGTGGCTGGCGCTGATGGCACTGTCGGCGGCGACGTCCGCACCGGCCGCCGATCCGCCCGAATGGACCACTCCGACCGCACCGTTCCGGATCGCCGACAATCTCTATTATGTCGGGACGAAGGGGCTTGCGGCCTATCTGATCGTGTCGCGGGATGGTGCGATCCTGCTCGACGGGCCGATGGATCGCAATGTCGCAGCGATCGAACGCAATATCCGGCAGGTCGGGGTGCCGCTGAACCGGGTCCGGTTGATCGTCAGCAACCATGCGCATGACGACCATGTCGGCGGCATCGCCCGGATCAAGCGCGACACCGGCGCGCGCTTCCTTGCCAGTGCCGCCGACCGCTGGGCACTGGAACATGGCACCAGCCAGAGCGACACCAACTATGGCGTGCGTCGCTATCCCGCGGTCAAGGTCGATGGCGTGGTCCGCGATGGACAGGTCGTGCGGCTGGGCGACGTGGCGCTGACCGCGCATCTGACGCCCGGCCATACGCCGGGTTGTACCAGCTGGTCGATGGTTGCGCTCGACGCGGGGAAATTGCGCCGGGTGCTGTTCCCCTGCAGCATCACGGTCGCGGGCAACCGGCTGATCGACAATCGCGGCTATCCGGGCATCGTCGCCGATTTCCGCCGGACCTTTGCGAAATTGGCGACGATGCGCGCCGACATCGTCCTGCCCGGCCATCCCGAAGCCGCCGACGTGATCGAACGCGGCAAACGACGTAGCGCGGGACTGGCGGATGCGTTCGTCGATTCCCGCCTGCTGCCGCGCATGGTCGCCGAACAACGCGCGGCGTTCGAAACCGAATTGGCCAAGGCGCAGCGTCCGGAACGGTAGGTTCACGCGTCGGGCGGTGCATCCCCGGGCGAATGCAGCATCCGGCCATAAATGCCGGGGGTCGATCCGGGAATGGCAACGACGTCCAGCAACCGGCGGTAAAAGGCCTCCGGCCCGACGCCGCCGATGATCGCATAGCCATATTCCCTGGCGCGCATGTCGTTCAGCGTGGCGAACAGCAGCGCTTCGCCGACCCCCAGTCCGCGCGCGGCGGAATCGACGCCGGTCGGGCCGAAAAACCCGCGCATGGTGCAATCATAACAGCCAAAGCCGATCACCGCCCCGTCCGCGACCGCGATCCACAGCGTCACGACCGGCCGGGTAAAGGCGCGCGCGGCCTCGCTGCGCCATGCCGGGCCGAACTGCGCCGCGATCCATGCCAGCACGACATGTCGCTCGGCCGCCATCGCCCGCCGGACGGCGATGCCGCGTTCCGCCAGCGTCGGGCGCGGCGCATGGGGTGGCAGGTCGTAGAGGCGGACGAGCAGGTCGGTCATGGTGGCACCTGTTCTGGCGGCGATGGCCCTTCGGGATGCCGATGACGGTATCGGTTCGACGCGGCCCGCGATAGGGTGGCGGCGATGTCGTCGCACCCATCCGCTCCGTTGCGCAGCCGCCTGTTCCGATGGGGCTGGATCCTGCTCGGCTGGCTGTTCGTGGGGCTGGGGGTCATCGGCGCGCTGTTGCCGGTCATGCCGACGACGATCTTCCTGATCCTTGCCGCGGGCTGCTTCGCGCGCGGATCGCCCCGGCTGGAAAGGTGGCTGCTCGGCCATCCCCGCTTCGGTCCGACCCTTACCGCGTGGCGCCGCGACGGTGCGATCGGCCGGCGGGCCAAGGGGATGGCGTGCGGCGGGATCGCGATCGGCTATGCCCTGTTCTTGTTCGGCGCGCGGCCGGGCCTGCTGCCTGCGCTGATCGTCGCGACCCTGATGGCGGCCTGCGCCGCCTATATCGTGACCCGGCCCGCGCCGACCGTTTAGGGTCGATCCGGCACGACTCCATTCCGGTCGGGTTTGGCCCCTCAGGGTCGATCGACATTCGGCGCATTGGAGGACTGTTACATCCTCCATCGTCACTCCCGCGCAGGCGGGAGTCCATATGCGCCAGCGTCGCGAATCCAGCCGAAACGGCAGCGGTTATGGATTCCCGCCTCCGCGGGAATGACGGAAATCCACGATTGGCGCCAAATACCGGTCGGCCCCTATGCCGGATCGACCGACAACACCGGCGCGGCCAGTGTGTGCAGGCTGACCTTCAGCTCGGCATTGCGGAACGGCTTGGTCAGCCGCGGGATGTCGGCATCGATCCCGTCTTCGTCGGCATAGCCCGACACGATCAGGACGGGCAGCGCCGGATGGCTGCGCTTCAGCCTGCGCGCCAGGTCGGCCCCGCTCATTCCCGGCATCAGATGGTCGGTAATCAGCACATCCGGGATCAGCCCGTCGTCGATCAGGCGCAGCCCTTCCTCCGCCGATGCCGCCTCGACCACGTCATAGCTGAGGTCGGCCAGCATGTGCGCGGTACTCATCCGCACCAGATCCTCGTCGTCGATCAGCAGCGCGGTGCCCAGCCGGACCTGAAGCGGCGACTGGCCATCGACCGG